>JAYUYU010000431.1:0-13734 GCA_043752365.1 Myxococcales bacterium
CGCGGGCTCTTGAAATTGGCGTGGTAGAGGTACTCGGCCGTCGCCGCAAAAAAATTGTTCCAGAAAGCACCGGCTAGCGACGCACCGAGCAACGGATACAGGACCAGCCCAGCCAAAAGTGAGTCCGAGAGTATCTCGATGGGGTGCTTGTAGAACGACGTCACCGTTTCGATGCGCGCTGGCGAATGATGGAGCTGGTGAAAAATACGCCAAAAGCCCGGCGCATGCCGCAGGCGATGCCACCAATAGAAAAAGAAGGTGCCGACCAGCCACGTCGTCAAGCCCTCGAGCGCCGGCAATTGCCAAGCCGCCAAGTGCAACAGTGATCGGCCCGCCAAGACCCGAATGAAAACTTGGTTGAGCCCCAGCGTGACGAGCAGCTGCACCAAATTAACCGCCAGCGCGCGCACGTACCAGCCCTTCACCGCTGGTAAGCGTCGACCGGGTACGAGCCGTTCGAGCGCTAGAAAGAAGACGGTAGCGGCAATCGTGAGCAGCGTGGGAAGAGTGAGCGGGATCAACATCACCTACAGTTCATCGTAGCCTCTACCTTCGAACTGCAGGAGGCAGAAGCCGTGACCAAAGGGGTCGCGCAGCAGCGCGAGGCGACCGTAGGCATGCTGACTCGGCGCGGCTTCGAGGCTGGCGCCGGCGGCCAACGCTTGGGCGAGGGCCGCGTCGAGGTCTTCGACGACGAAGTCGAGGTGGAGCGGGGTCCAGTGTCGAGCGTAGCCACGCTTCTGCTCGGCGCCCTCGTACGGCTCGCTGCCGGCGGGCTTCTGCAGCAAGTAAATGGGAGCTTCTGCGCCCAGCAACTCGACGAAGCCGTTGTCGAAGCGCCGGCCAACGCGCAGCTCGAGCGCTGCCGTGTAGAAGGTGACGGCGCGCTCGATGTCGTCTACGTCCAGATTCAGCAAAACGCGCGGCATGCTCGATCCGTAGCACGCGCCGCTAAGCGAGCGCCCTTGGAGCCCGGTGGCGGGAGAGCTTGCTTCACGCCGCCCAGCTGGGCGGCAGCCGCAACGAACGAAAACTGGGCCTACCCAATCGAACCTTGAGCACGCCCGGCAGAGCCTTGGTGCCGTCGTGGGCGAAGTCCGGCCTCCAGCACCCGCGCACCTTTACCGAACGCGTGGGAGCCGAGTCGACCGAGCGTGACATTTCAGACGAGAAGACGCTTTACTCGCTGGGTTTCGCGGAAGCTGGGCCACCAGCGAGCCCATTTCCGAGACTCACTTACATGCTGAAGCTGGTCGCCGCCCCCAATGCGTTGAAAGGCAGCCTGTCCCCGTTTGCTGCAGCGGCCGCCATTGCGGCGGGGGCCAAGCGAGCAATTGCGGACGCGGAGGTCGTAGAGCTGGGCATCGCCGACGGCGGCGACGGCACCGCCGAAGTCGTGTGTCGAGCACGCGGCGGCCGTTTTCGGGAGGCAACCGCGTTGGATCCGCTGGGCCGCCCTCGCACGGCACGCTACGCCTGGCTCGACGATGGCACGGCGGTCATCGACGTCGCAACTGCATCGGGCCTCGCACTGCTCGACCCGAGCGAGCGCAGCGCGTTGACCGCGACGAGCTACGGCACCGGCGAGCTCGTGCGCGACGCGCTCGACGCTTCGGCCAAGCGTATCGTGCTCGGCGTGGGCGGCAGCGCGACGGTCGATGGCGGCGCTGGCATTTTGGAGGCGCTGGGAGCGCGTTTACTGGATCAAGACGGCGAGGCGCTGCCGCGCGGTGGCGGCGCGCTCGGCCGGCTTGCGCGCATCGACCTAAGCGGGCTCACGCCATTGGCCCTCCGCATACCCATCGACATTGCCTGCGACGTCGACAGCCAGCTTTTGGGAGAGCACGGCGCTGCGCGGCTGTTCGGGCCCCAAAAAGGCGCAAGCCCGGCGGCCGTCGAGCAGCTGGAGCGCGCGCTTTCGCACTTTGCGACGATTTTGGCGCGCGATTTTGGGTGCGACGTGACGCACGTGACGTCCGGCGGCGCAGCGGGCGGCATCGCCGCCGGGTTGTTCGGCGTGCTGGGCGCGCGGCTTTTGCCCGGAGTAGATTGGGTGCTCGACACGGTCGGCTTCGAGCAGGCGCTTTCAGGCGCCGCGCTTTGCATCACGGCCGAAGGCTTTGTGGATCGCCAAAGCTTGCGCAACAAGGGCCCGTTCGGGGTCGCCAGGCGCGCAGCCGCTCAGGGCGTGCCGGTCGTGGCGTTGGGCGGCGGCATCGCCAGCGACGTCACCGACGCAGACTTTCCGGCGTTCGCCGGCATGTTCTCGATTTGCTCGCGCCCACTGACGTTGGAAGAAGCGATGCGTGACGCGGGTCCGCTGTTGGAAGCCGCGGCGGAGCGCGTGGTGCGCCTGTTTGCCCGCGCCCGCTACCGCTAGCTGCCGACGCCGCCCGCTTCGAGAGCGGCGCGCGTGGCGCTAGCGCGTTGCCAGTAGAGGTCCGCCAGCGGCTGACACGCCGGGGCGCAAATGGTCGCCGCGGCCTCCGACCATTCGAGGTACTCCAGCTGGCGTTCGTGCGACCAGTTGGGCGGCAGCAGCTTGATGTTGCTGCTCAAATCCGCAAGCTTGATGACCTTGACCAAGGTTTCGACCGTCGGCAGCTGTTCGAGCGTGATTTGGCGGCGGCGTTTGCGCGGCAGGGCCTTGTCATCGGACAGGGCCTGAACGAAACCACAGACGCGTGGCCCAAAGCGCTCGGTCAGCTCACCCGAGCTGGTAGGCGTGTCTTCCAGCACGTCGTGCAGCACGGCGGCGATCAGCACTTCCACGTCGTCGACCAGCCCCACGTTGGCTACCAGCATGGCCACTTCGATCAGGTGGTTCACGTACGGAGCCGCGTCTGGGCCCTTGCGCCGCTGGGCGCTATGCCGCTCCGCCGCAAAATCGAGCGCTTGCAAAAGACGAGGAAGGACCACCTGAGCCGAGGTTACCTGAAGCCGGTCAGCTCCGCGAGCGGCAGATTGAGGCGTTGCGCCTTCTTCAATTGGGCATGACGCCAGTAGGTGTAAACGACGGGAATCAGCTCCAGCGTGAGAAACGCGCTCGATATCAGACCGCCAACCATGGGGGCGGCAATGCGTTTCATGACGTCGGCGCCGCTGCCGGTCGCCCAGAGCAGCGGTGTGAGGCCAAACAACATCGTGGCGATGGTCATCAGCTTGGGGCGCACGCGCTGCACCGTGCCTTCGGCGTGAGCCTCGATGATGTCGGCGAGCGAGTTGAGGGTGCCGTTTCGCACGCGGCGCGCGAAAGCTTGGTCAATGTACACGATCATGACGACGCCCGTTTGGGTCGCCAAACCGACCAGCGCGATCACCCCCACCCAAACCGCGGTCGAGAGCCGATAGTCGAGCAGGTAGAGCAGCCAAACGCTGCCCACGAGCGCGAACGGAATCGACAACATCACGATCAGCACCTCGGTCAGGTTGCGAAACTGCGCGTATAGCAGCAGGAGCACGATGCCGAGCGACAGCGGAATCAGCAGCTTCATGCGCTCGCGCATGGCCGCCAGCTGCTCGTATTGGCCCGTCCAGACCAAGTACTGTCCGGGGCCGAGCTGCAGCTTGCCAGACGCGCGCGCCGCTTCGACCTGGCGTTGGGCGTCTTCGACGAAGGCCGAGAGATCGCGGCTGTCGTCGTTGTCGACGTAAACGTAGCCGGCCAGCATGCCCGCCTCGCTGCGCAACATGGGGGGGCCTTCGGCCAGCTTGATCTCCGCCAAGTCGCCCAGCAACAACTGCGCACCGTCGGGTAGCCGCATCGGCAGCGCGGCCAAGGCCTCGGGCGTGGCGCGAAAATCCTCCTTGAAGCGGACGCTGATGGACAGGCGCTGACGACCGTCGAGCGCAGTCGCCACGGGCTCGCCGCCGACGGCGGTTTCGACGTCGGCCAACAGCGCGCTGACCGAGAGCCCGTAGCGAGCGAGCGCCTCGCGCCGCGGCACGATGTCCAAGTAGCTGCCGCCGAGCGAACGCTCGTACAACACGCTGCGGGCGCCCGGCACGCGTCGCAGAATCGCTTCGAGCTCCTGACCGGTACGCTCGATGGCGGCCAGGTCGTGACCCAGCACCTTCACGCCGACGGGCGTCCGCACTCCGGTAGTCAGCATGTCGATGCGCGTTTTGATGGGCATCGTGAAGGCGTTGGTCCAGCCCGGAAACTGTAGAGAAGCATTCAGCTTTTCCACCAATTCTTGCCAATTTTCGGGACGTTTCTCGGGCCACACCACGCCCAAGGCTTTGCGTAGCGGGCTGGGCCAGCTGGAGAAGAAGCGCCGCTCGTTCACCTTCGGCCAAGTCGACTGCGGGTGCAGCTCGACCACCGTCTCCACCATCGACAACGGCGCCGGATCGGTCGCGGTCTCGCTGCGCCCGACCTTGCCGAAGACGCGCTTGACCTCTGGGAACTTGCGCAAGGCGGCGTCTTGCAGCTGAAGTTGGCGTTTGGCCTCTTCGATCGAGATCGAGGGCAACGTCGTCGGCATGTAAAGCAAGTCGCCTTCGTCGAGCGCTGGCATGAACTCGCTGCCCAAGCGCCAAAAAATCGGGATAGCCGAGAGCAGCCCGAACAAGCCAATCGAAAGCGTCGTCAGCGGCCGCGACAGGGCCACGCGCACGAACGGCTCGTACAACCGCACGATGAAGCGGGACACAGGGTGCTCATGCTCGCTACGGATACGCCCGCGCAGCAACAGGTCGCGCAGCGCCGGCGCCAGCGTGATGCTGACCATCGCCGCCGACAACATGACGAAGGTTTTGGTGAACGCCAACGGCCGAAACAGCCGCCCCGCTTGGCCGTTCAGGCCAAACACCGGGATGAACGAGGCCGCAATGATCAGCAGTGAAAGGAAGATGGCCGGCGTGACCTCCTTGGCGGCCTCGGCCAGCAGCGCGGCGCGTTCCCGACCCGAGATTCCGGGCGGCGCCTGCTCCAGCTTCTTGTGACAAGCCTCGATCATCACGATCTCGGCGTCCACGGTGGCGCCGATCGCGATGGCGATGCCGCCCAGGCTCATGATCGTCGCCGGCACCCCCAGCAGCCACATCGGAATAAACGCCGTAGCGACGGCCAGCGGCAAGCTGATGATCGGCAAGGCTGCGCTGCGCAAGTGCAACAAGAACAGGATGATCACCAAACTGACGACGATCATCTCTTCGATCAGCGCGCCCTTCAGCGTGCGCATCGCGCGCTGAATCAAGCTGGAACGGTCGTAGGTCGAAACGACTTCGACGCCGGCGGGCAGGCTACCGCGCAAGCTGGCAAGCTTGGCCTTCACGCGCTCGATGACCCCGAGCGCATTCTCGCCGTAGCGCGCGATCACGATGCCGCCGACGGTTTCGCCCTGACCGTCGAGATCCGCAAGGCCGCGCCGCACCTCGCCACCAAAGCGCACGCTGCCCACGTCGCGAATCCTGACAGGGGTGCCGTTCGGTCCTGCGCGGATCGCGGTGGCTTCGAGCTCGGCGAGGGTTTTCAACTGTGCGCGCCCGCGTACGGCATATTCGCGGCCGGACATCTCGATGCTGCGGGCTCCCACCTCGCCCGTGGCGCCGCGAACCGCGTTGGCCACGTCGGTAATCGTCAGCTCGAAGGAGCGCAGGCGCGTTGGGTCTAAGAGCACCTGAAACTGACGCTCGTAGCCGCCCACGCTGGCCACCTGGGCCACGCCCGGCACGCTCGAAAGCGCGTAGCGCAAACTGTAGTCCTGCAGCGCGCGCAGCTCCGCCAAGTCATGCTTCCCGGACTTGTCGACGAGCGCGTAGCTGTAGACCCAGCCAATGCCGGTAGCGTCGGGGCCCAGGCTGGGGGTCACGCCGGCCGGCAGGCGCGCTTGCAGGCCGCTCAAGTATTCGAGCACGCGAGCGCGCGCCCAGTACGGGTCCGTTCCGTCTTCGAACAGCGCATACACGAACGACATGCCAAACATCGAAAAACCGCGCACGGCCGTCACGCGCGGCGCCGACAACAAAGCCGACGTGATGGGGAACGTGACCTGATCTTCCATCAGGGTGGGCGAGCGGCCCTTCCATTCCGTAAAGACGATCACCTGCGGATCGGAGAGATCCGGAATGGCGTCGAGCGGCACCTTGTTAATGGCTTCACGCGCGCCCAGTGCGAGCGCCAAATACGCGAGAATTACCAGCCAACGGTGGCGAGCTGACCAATCGATGATGCGAGGCAGCATGGGGCGGTTCCGTCACTCGCTCGGCGCCAAGCTGGCGCGCAGTCGACTCTCGGAATCCAGTAGAAAGGCCGCGCCCGAGACCACGCGCTCCCCCGCAGCCACGCCTTTTCTAATCTCAAGCTCGTCTTCCGGCAGCGCCGCGCCCGGCTCGACCGGTGCCGCTCGGTAGTGCCCCTCGCCCTCGTCGACGAACACGTACGCGCCACGCCCGGTGTCGATCACGGCGTCGCGCGGCACGGCCACGGTGGGCCCTTCGACCAGCGACAGCTCGACGCGCCCGAACTGCCCCGGTGAAATGTGGCCCTGCGGGTTGTCGAGCGAGAGTCGCAACTTCACGCTGCGTGCGTTCCGGTCGAGCTCCGGATAGATTAGGTCGACTTTACCGGGGGCGCCGACGGGGTCGCCGTCGCCTGCCAGAAAGCGCGCGGCTTGGCCCAACGTTACCTCGCGGGCGCGCGACTCGGGCAAGCTTGCTACGACGTAGACTCGCGAAGGGTCGACGATTTCGTACAGCACCGCCTCGGGGGTCACGAACGCGCCTTGCACGACGGACAGGCGGGCCACGTAGCCACCCAGCGGCGCGCTGACCGGGACGGTGCGGCTGGCCGCGCCGCCTTGCAGCAACTTGCTGCTCTGCGCCGCTGAAACGCCGAGCAGCTCGAGCCGGCGACGCGCGCCTTCGAGGTTTCCGTCGTCGCCGCCCAGGCGTTTCAGCGCCAAAAGTTCGCTTTGTGCCTGATAAATTTCGGGACTGTACAGCGTGAACAGCTCTTGGCCGGCTTTCACCACCGCGCCCGTTTCGCGTACGCTGACGCGCTCGACGAAGCCGGCGCTGCGCACGTGCACCTGCGCGCGCCCACGTTCCTGGGCCTCTACCACGGCCGGCAACGTCAACTTGCCCGAGCCGGGCAAGAGGCGTGCTTCGCGGGTGCGAACGTTGATGGCCTGCACGCGGGCCAGCGACAGCTCGAGCGAAGGCGCAACCTCTGGTGGCAAGCCGCTCGCACCTGCGGCGCTCGGCGCCGCCTGAGCGCTCCGCTTGGGCTTTTTGCGCTCGACCGGGATCGGCTCGAGCGACATCTGGCAAATCGGGCACTCGCCTGGGTCATGTGATTTCACCTGCGGATGCATCGGGCAGTAAAAGCGCGGTGCAGTGGCCACGCTCGAGTCCGCTCGGGCGAAAGACCACCACGAAAACACGCACAGACCGGCCGCCAACACGACCAGCAGCCAACGCACGCGCGCCATGACGCGCTCCAGCCGAGCCTCGACTGGCTGACGCTTGGATTCAGTGGACATGAGCTTCTCCTGGCGTTTTGGCGAGGTCTGGGCGGCCTTCGAGGAACGCCAGCTGTACTTGGCGATGCTTGATTTCGCCTTCCAGGCCAACCAGCTCCAGCTCGGCGTCGACGCGCGCCGCTTCAGCGCGCAGCACGTCTTCGAGTCTTGCTTGCCCACTCTGATAGGCGCTGAGCGCGAGCTGAGTGCCACGTTCGGCAACGGGCAGCACGCGGTCACGCAACACCCGCAGTGTGCTCTCTGCCGTTACTAGCGCGCCGTGCGCTTCGATGGCGTCGGCCGCAAAATCGCGACGCTTGGCCAGGATTTGCTGCTCGAGCGCGCGAGCGCGCGCAGCGGCCGCGTGTTCCCGACCCTGACGACCGCCCCACAGCCACGGCAGCTTCATGCCCAGTGTCACGCCGAAGCCGTGCTCGTCCCGACCCGAGGTCGGCGCAAAGTACGAGGCTCCGACCCGAAAATCGGGCCAGCTGCTGCGCGCCCCTTCGGCGCGGGCGTCCGATAGCTCGGCTTCGCGCGCAAGGCGCAACGACGAAAGCTCCGGGCGCTCCCCTACCTTCGGTGGAGCGCCAGCACCCTTCAACGCCGCGATCAGCTGCGCGCTTGCCTTGGCGCGCGCGGCGTCGCCGGCCAGCGCAGCCGCAGCCCCCGCGGCCGTGAGCTCCGCGGCGGTTACGTCTGCGAGCGCCCCGCCCGCGGCGTGGCGGGCTCGTGAAAGCTGGAGCGTGCGCTCTGCTAATTGCAGATGCGTTTGGTGCACCTGATGGCTGCGCTGCGCCAGCCAGAGGTCGGCCCGGGCGTGGGCCAAGCGCTCCGCCACCGCGCGTGCGCTGGCGTCACCCTCCGCCAAAAGCGCCCGGCCTCGCAGCAAAGCGGTTTGCTTTCTGGCGGAGCGCTCGGCCGGCGCCGAAAATTCTTGTTCCATGCCGAAGCGCAGCATGTCCGCGTCATGCACGGCGTAGGGTCGCTTCAGCGGCACCCCCCACACCTCCAGCATCAGCGCTGGCGGTGGAAGCTCGCCATCGGCCGCAGCCTCCGTCGTCATCGCGGCGGCGTATTCACGGGCCGCGACTGCCTCGGCTGTCTGGGCCAGCGCAGAACGGCTCAGGCTGAGCACACAAAAACTCAATACTGTCAGGCTTTTCAAGCTCATGATCCAATGTCTCCAGACGAGACCGCGCGCCGACCAGGTCGGCTGCAGCTCGGGACAACGGTTTGCTGGGGCAACGAAAGTCGCGGGCTAGCAACTCGCCGTGTTCACCGCGTGGGGGGAGGCTGGGCCGAATTCACTTCGGCCGAGGGGGCAGGCGCGTGCCGCGCGCACACACGTTGGCCTCAGATCAAGAGTGAGCAGTTCGTGACGTAAACGCCGAGCGGCGGCGGCCCGCGAATGCTGTGGGCGAGCCAGCTCACTTGCTCGGAAATCAACGACCGAGGCTCGAAGGCGGGCAACAGCGCGACCGGGGAAGCAGGTAGGACAGTCGCGTCAGACCCGACCAAAGAACCCGACACCGCAGCGCGCCGGTTGTCGTCCACCTTGCAGCAGTCCGGGCGCTGCGCCTGAGCCGAAGGACGCTGGCCCGCCACCTGCTCGGCCCGCTGCGCCTCGGCTTTCGCGCGCTGGCAGCAGCAGGCCCCCGCGCTCACGCGCCCCGACATGCCACATGAGTACAAAATCCTTCCGAAGCTGCTCGCCGGCGCGAGCAGCACTAGCGCGAGCAGCAACGCCATCAGGCGTCGGGGCAGCTTCTGCATCGGGAAAGGCATCAGGGCAACTACGTGGGACCCGCTGAGACGAACCGCGTAACTGTAACACGCGCGCTTCGTGCATGTTCCCGGAACGTGGCAGCACGAAAGCGGCGCCGCAATACCGGGCCGGAAGCGCAATCTGAGCCGAAAATCGCGCTGTGCTGGCCGCGCCGGCCCTTGCCGTCTCGGTGCGGTCCATGCGACACCAAAACTCGTGAAACCAGCCGACGCTCGCCCCGAAGACCGCGCTCTGCAAGACGACATGCGATGGCTCGCAAGCCTGTTGGGGCGCGTGATTCAGCGCCTGCAAGGCGACGCCGTATTTCGAGCGGTCGAGGACCTGCGGGTCGCCTGTCGCGCTCGGCGCCGCGGCGACCCAACGGCGCCTTCGCTGCGCGAGCTGCTGTCCAAGGTCGACGCTCTGCCCTTCGAGATCGCCGCGCCGACGGCGCGCGCGTTCACGGTGTTCTTTTTCTTGATCAACACCGCCGAGCAGGTGCACCGCGTGCGGCGCCGCCAGAGCTACTCGACCGCGGAGGGTACGTCGCCGCCCACGGCTCAGCCGGCCAGCGCGCTGTGGGCGTTTCAAGAGTTGAAGCGCCGCGGCAAGACCGCCGAGCAGCTGCGCGTGTACATCAAAGAACTCGAGGTGCGGCCGGTCTTGACCGCACACCCCACCGAGGCCACCCGCCGCACCTTGCTCGAGCTGCAGGCGCGCCTGGCCGAGGCGCTGCTCAGCCGCAATCGCGCGTCGTCGGGCGAGCTGCGTCGGCTCGAGGAGCACGTCGAGGGCGAGATTGAGCTGCTGTGGCTGACCGACGAGGTCCGCCGCAATCGCCCTAGCGTGCTGGACGAAGTGAGCCAGGTCATCTGGTACCTGGAAGACCGCCTGCTGGACGCTTCCGCCGAGGTCGGTGAGGCCGCCAGCAACGCTTTCCGCGAAGTGTTCGGCGAAGAGCTGGGCGTCACGTTGCATGTGCCGCTCGGCAGCTGGGTCGCCGGCGACCGCGACGGTAACCCTTTCGTCACGCCGGAAATTACGCTGGCGGCCGCGCGCCGCAACGCGCACGCCATTCTGGGCCACTACGCCAAAAAGGTCGGCGGGCTGATCAATCGCTTGTCGATCTCCGATCGTATTGCTTCCCCGCCACAGTCATTGCTCGACTCGCTCGAGCGCGACAAGCCGCTTCTACCGATTGCTTGGGAAACGAACAAGAAGCGCAACGCGAACGAGAGCCTACGCCTGAAGCTCACGTTCATCGTCGGTCGCCTGGAGGCGACGCGCAAAGAGGTGGCTTCGCGCGACGCCAACCGCCCCGAAAAGCTCGAAGGCTCCTACCCCAACTCCGAAGAATTCCTGGCTGATCTGAAGCTGGTCGAGGAAACCGTGCGCGCGGGCGGCGCCGAGCACGCCGTGCGCAGCTTGATCGCCCCGCTGCTAGCGCAAGTCGAAACGCTCGGCTTTGCCGGCTACTACCTGGATCTACGGGACGACTCCGAGACCCATACCCGCACCGTAGACGCCATCAGCGCCAGCGTGGGCGTAGCCAAGTTGGACGAGCAGGGGCTGCGACGCGAGCTTTTGGGCAAGCGCCCGCTGTTGTCGCCGCACACGGTCTTGGACGAAGAGGCCACCAAGGTCGTCAACGTGTTTCGCACCATGCGCCAGGTGCAAGAAGAGTTCGGCGAGCGCGCTGCCGGCACGTACATCATTTCGATGTGCCGCCGGGCCGAGGACCTGCTGCGCGTCTTGTTGCTCGCGCGTGAGGTCGGGCTGTGCGACCTCACCGCCGATCCGCCAGTTTCACACCTGGACGTGGCGCCACTGTTCGAAACCCAGGCCGATTTGGCCAACGCGCCCCAAGTGCTGCGCGAGCTGGTGACCGATCCGGTGTACGCGCGTCAGCTACAGGCGCGTGGCATGCAGCAAGAAATCATGCTCGGCTATTCCGACTCCGCGAAAGACGTGGGAGTCGTGGCGGCCTCGTGGGAGCTGTACCGCTCGCAAGAGCTGTTGTCGGCCGTCGCGCGCGAGCACGGCATCTCGCTCAGCCTATTTCACGGCCGCGGCGGCACCGTCGGCCGCGGCGGCGGCTCGCCCGTCTACCGCGCGCTGACCGCGCTTCCCCCCCAAACGCTGTCGAACAAGATCAAGATTACTGAACAGGGCGAGATCATCTCGCAAAAGTTCGGGCTACCGTCGATCGCCGAACGCAGCCTCGAGGTGATGCTGACCGGCACCTTGATGGCGCACTTCTCGGACTGGCGTGAGGGCCTGCCTTCCGGAACCGAAGAGCGCTTCCGCGCCGCCATGGAGCAGCTGAGCGAGCAATCGCGGGTGGCGTTCCGGCGCTTGGTCCACGATCAGACGGCCGTGTTCGAGCTGTTCCTCACCGCGACTCCAGTGCGTGAGCTCACTCACGTTCACTTCGGCTCCCGCCCCGCGTACCGAGAGCGCGGCGCCGGCACCATGGCAGGCATCCGCGCCATTCCCTGGAATTTCGGCTGGACGCAAATGCGGCTGATGGTCTCGGCTTGGCTGGGCGCCGGCTCCGCGCTCGAGACGATGATGAAGCAGCCCGGCGGCGAACAGCTGCTCAAGGACATGGCCCAGAGCTGGCCCTTCTTCGGCGACCTGCTCGACAAGCTCGAGATGGTGTGCGCCAAGGCCGACATCGAAATTGCGAAGTTGTATGTCGACCAGCTGGGCGGCAATGCGCAAGTTACCGCTGAAATCGAGCAGGACTACGTTCGCACCGTGCGCTGCCTGAACACCATTCGCGGCCGCGACCTGCTCGCTGACCACCGCTTCTTGCAAGGGTCGCTCGGCCTGCGCAATCCGTACGTGGACCCGCTCAGCCTGCTCCAAGTGAGCTTGCTCAAAAAGAAGCGTACCCTGCCCGAAGATCACCCCGATCGCCCCTTGCTGGATCAGGCGCTGGGGACCACGCTGAATGGCATTGCGCAGGGTATGCGGAACACCGGTTGACGCGGGTGGGCAGGGTCAAGCTTGACCCCCGGCCCGGAAGATTCGCTCGTGCCCGACGCCCCGGCCGGTGAAGAGGTCGGGCAGGGTCGCTACGTCGTGCTGGCCTCGCTGGGCGCCGGCTCGCAGGGCGAGACGCTGGAGGCCGTCGACAAGCGTGAAGGTCGTGCCGTGGCCATCAAGCGCTTCACCGTGCGTCGAGCAAAGTCTTGGAAAGACGTGGAGCTGGCGGAGCGCGAAGCCAGCGTGCTCGCCTCGCTGAACCACCCGTCCCTGCCCCGCTACATCGACCATTTCGAAGAGAACGGCGCTCTGTATTTGGTGATGGAAAAAGTCGAGGGCGAGTCGCTGGCTGCGCGCCGACGCAAGAAGCAGCCGCTCAGCCACGAGCAGGTGCTGCGCTTCCTGCACGACGCCGCCGAGTCGCTACGTTACCTACACGGTCACGCGCCGCCCATCGTGCATCGCGACATCAAGCCGGGGAACGTCATCCTGCGCCCCGACGGCTCGTACTGCTTGGTCGACTTCGGCTCGGTGCGCGACAGCCTGAAGCCGGAGGGCGGCAGCACCGTGGTCGGCACCTTCGGCTTCATGGCGCCGGAGCAATTTCAGGGTCGCGCGGCTCCTGTCAGCGACGTTTACGCAGTCGGCGCCACCGCCATCAGCCTCATCACGGGCCGTGAGCCGGAAGAGCTACCGCACAAGGGCCTCGGCATCGACGTCGAAAGCGCGCTCAAGGGACTGGTCGATCGCCGACTAGTCACGGCCCTGCGCAGCATGCTCGAGCCCGATCCAGACCGCCGCGTCGGCTCG
This sequence comes from Myxococcales bacterium, assembly GCA_043752365.1. Taxonomy (GTDB): domain Bacteria; phylum Myxococcota_A; class Polyangia; order Polyangiales; family Polyangiaceae; genus PMG-095. Next base: position 13,036 of record JAYUYU010000431.1, read on the forward strand.
GTAGCTCGAGCGCTACAGCTCGCTGGCCTCACCGCCGAAACCACCCGCCGCGGCTCTGGTATGGCGGAGGACGCCAAAAAGGCGCGCCGCGCGCGGCTCGAGGCCGAAGCCCGAGACGCGCCACGCTCGCCCCCGAACACGTCCAGCTACCCCAGCAAAGACGAACGTCGCGCAAGCCGCGAGGCTGAGCGCGAAGGGCGCGAGGCCCGCCGCGAGGCTGAGCACGAAGGGCGCGAGGCTGGTCGCAAGGCTGAGCGCGACGGGCGAAGAGGCCGTAAGGCCGCAAGGCGCGAGGCCCGCCGCGCGAGGCTCCACGTGGGCGGCCCATGGCGGCGCCCGGGCCGCCCGCTGCCGCCCGGCATCGTGTTGGGCATCGTGATCTTGTTCGCCTTGCAAATCGCAAGCATCGCGACCTTCGCCCTCTTCCAAGTGCTGTTGCCCACGCTGTTCACGTTCATCCCCGCGCGCGGCCGCCGCGAGCGCATGCTGGAAATCGGCCACGCCGGGCAACGCGGACTTCGCACCGCCAGCGAACACATCCGACATCATTTCTTGGGCGGCCCCGTGCCTACAGGCTTCGAACCTTTCACCGAGCACGCCGACACACCCACGCCACCCCATCCACCCCCTGGTCCACGTCAACGCGTCTCTATCGACGCTCAAGCCGAAGAGCTCGACGCCGAAGAGCTTGGCCCCAAC
>JAYUYU010000432.1:0-13707 GCA_043752365.1 Myxococcales bacterium
TTGGCGCCGGGCTCGAGCCGCAGCGTCCAAATAGCGACCTGTGCTTCGGCACGGCTTGCCCACGACTGGGGTGGGGGCGCGTTGGGTGTCACGTCGGCGAACTTGCCCGCGATCACCGTAATCTCGGTGGCAATACCAGCGGCGTCGCGCAGCGTCCGCCGCGGAATGGTGTTGCGCCAGAACATGGTGAAGTGCGGCTCGGCGAACTTGTCTACGGCGGGCAGATTCAGCCAAATCTGAAATAGCTCGAGCGGGTTGGGCTTGGCGGCGTCGAGCAGCGGGAACATTTCCGCGTGCACGATGCCCTTGCCGGCGGTGAGCCATTGCACGTCGCCCTGGCCGTAACGAGCCGCCGCGCCGAGCGAGTCGGAGTGATCGACCAGGCCCCGACGCACGACCGTGACTGTTTCGAAGCCCCGGTGCGGGTGTGAAGGAAAGCCAGGTACGACTTGGCCGTGATACATGCGCCAGCCGTTGGCGGCGTCGAAGTCTTGGCCGAGGTTGCGACCTGCCAGCGACGCCTTGGGGCCGAGCTGCGCGTTGCCGGCCGGATACGGGTCGTCGTGGTGAGCGCAAAACAGAAACGGGTCCAGCACCTTCCACTGAAAACCGAGCGCCTCGGTTTGAAGCACGACGGGTGCGGCCGCGGCTTGGCCGAGCTGGTCGGTCCGCTCCGGGGGGGCCTCCGTGCGACAAGCTGACGCGAGCGGCGCGGCGACCATGGCTCCGAGCAGGCTGCGGCGATCCATCTGGGGCAGGAATGTAGCGCGGGAGGGCCAATTTGGCGAGGTCACTCGACGCCCGGCGAAACGTCGTGGCATGACGCTGCTCAGGTTCCTGCAGGGTTTTCGCATGTGGTTTCGCATTCCTTCGATAATCGCCGCGGCGCTCGGCGCGACGCTTTCGCTTCTTTCGTCTAGCTGCGGTCGCGGCAACGGCTCACCGGCGCCGCCTTCGGCGACGCCGCCGGCGCAGGCCTCGGCACCTTCGGCCAAAGCCAACGCGCGTGACGCGGCGTTGGCCGAGGGCGCTCGCGTGCACGAGCGCTACTGTCAGCTCTGCCACGCCAAGGACGCGACCGGCTATGCCGCCGACAACGCACCTTCGCTCGTCAGCAAGACCTTCTTGGAGAGCGCTACGGACGATTTTATCGCCGCTGGCATCCGCATGGGGAGGCCCGGCACCGCCATGGCGGCCTACGGCAAAGTGCGCGGTGGCCCGCTCGAGGAGAGCGAGATCAATGCGCTGGTGACGTTCTTGCGCGCGAAGGGCCCGGCCAATCACGCGCTGCCCGCCTCGTTGCCTGACGGCGACCTGAAGCACGGGGCCGAGGTGTTCGAAAAAAACTGCCAGAGCTGTCACGGCACGCAGACCACGCGCGGTAACGCGATGAGCTTGCACAACCCCGAGCTGTTAGCGGCCGCTTCGCCGGCGTTTCTGCGCTTTGCGATCGTGAACGGCCGACCGCCAACGCCCATGCCAGCTTTCCAGGGCAAGCTGAGCGAGCAAGAAATCACCGACGTGGTGAGCTGGCTGTGGAGCTTCAAGCCGGCCCTGCCCGCACCGGCCGTGGCAAACCTGACGATTCCGGACAACTTGCCGCTCGTGATCAACCCCAAGGGCGCCCGGCCGAAGTTCACGCTGCGCGAAGATCGCTTCGTCTCCGTCGAGCAGGTGAAGAAGGCCTTCGACGCCAAGCAGCGCATGATCATCATCGACGCGCGTGCTCCGTCGGACTGGATTCAATTTCGGATTCCGGGCGCGATCTCGGGGCCGTACCACGATCCCAACATCCTCGACCGCATTCCCAAGGACGGCACCTGGGTGATCGCCTACTGCGCTTGCCCTCACCACGCCTCGGGCGAGGTCGTCGACACGCTGCGCGCGCGCAAGTACATCAACACCGCTGTCATGGACGAAGGCATTCTATTTTGGAAGGACCGCGGCTTTCCGCTGGTGGGTGAAGCCGTCGGCAAGCCAGGGGCTAGCGCCAGTCCCTCCGGCGTCAAGCCCCCCGCGGCGGTTTCCGCACCCAAGCCCGCTTCCAAGACCGCTCCGACGCCGTAGGTCGTGCTCGCGGGCTGCCGACGATCCGGTAACCGCTCGCGCTCGTACCCGTACAGTAGCGCTGGTCGCGGCCGAGCTTTTGGCCGGAAAGCCGGCGTCGCATGCCCAGGGCCTGACCGCGTTGGGGATGGCCGCTAGCGACCCTTCACGTCGCCCGACGCCGCGCGCGCTCGGCGTCAGCTTGAGCGACGCGGCCGAAGCCGTATTCGCGCGGGCCCTTTCGGTGAGTCCGGTCGAGCGCTACTCACGTGCTGGTCATTTCTGGCTCGAGCTCGAGACTGCTAGTGGCATGCCGCTTTCGGTGCCGCTGCGCGAGCGAGCTTCGCGCGTCAGTCTGACGCCGATGTCGCCGCGCGTCGGAGTGCCGTCCAGCACGCCGCCCGCGGTTTCGTTGACGCACGCCGCGCCGAACGGACGCCACGGCGTGGCGCTCAAGCTCATCTTGACCGGCGCATTTGCGGCCGCGCTGGGCGGCGTGGTGGTGGGCGGTGGCGGCGTGCTCGGCAAAAGCGCCCAGCCGCGGGCGGCTGCAGTTCCGCTGCTGTCCACGGCGCAGGCACTGGCGCTGGCGCTGCCTCCGCCAGCCCCGTGCGGCTCGGACATGGTGCAGATCCCCGCTGGCCAATTCTTCATGGGGTCGGAGGACAAGGACGCCCCCGACAACCAAAAGCCGTCGCACAACGTGACCCTCGCCAGCTATTGTATCGATTCGTATGAGGTTACGGCCGGGGCCTACAAGGCCTGCGTGGACGTCGGCAAGTGTCGTCGCCCCAAAAACCAAGTCGATTGGCCCAAAATCACGCCCGCCGACCGCGAGCTGTATTCGCCCATCTGCACCTTCGGCGACCCGGCGCGCACCGACCACCCAATCAACTGCCTCAGCTGGCAAATGGCCAGCGACTACTGCCAAAGCGCCGACAAGCGCCTGCCCACGGAAGCCGAGTGGGAGTACGCGACCCGCGGGCCCGACGGTCGCGTCTACCCCTGGGGTGACGAAGAGCCAACGGCGCTGCACCTCAACGCCTGCGGTAACGAGTGTAGCGCTTGGGGCAAGCAACACGGTACCTTGCTCGAGGCGCTCTATCCGGCCAATGACGGCTTTGCCACCACGGCGCCAGTCGGCAGCTTCCCGAAAGGGCGCTCACGCTTTGGCCCCTACGACGTCGTGGGCAACGTGTGGGAATGGACCTCCAGCTGGTTCGGCGACTACTCGGCGGAGGCTCAAAGCAACCCGAGCGGCCCTGAAAACGGCGAGCGACGCGTCATTCGCGGCGGCGCGTTCAACGGCAGCTACTCCAGTTGGCTGCACCCTTCCTTCCGCTACGGCCAGGTACCCTTGGCGCAAAGCCACGGCATTGGCTTTCGCTGCGCCTCCGCTCTTGCCCAGCCGTAACCTAGGGGGCTAGCTGTTCGGCGACTAGCCGCCTTGCGCGGGCGATCCAGTAGGCGTTGGTCAGGCGCTCGGTTACTTCGGGGCGCTGGAAAGCGGCGGCGTGCTCGGTCTGCCAACGCTGCAAGTTTTTAGCGGAAATTTCCCGCCAATCGTCGACGATGACGACCGGCAGGCCCTGGTACAGCGGGTCCAGGCTCGAGCGCTTGACGATCACGATGTTGCCGAGCACCAGCGACTCCCAGGTGCGGTGACAGTCGAGACCGTTGCCGTGCGGGCTGACCACGAAGCCGTAGCGTGTCTTTTCGCGCCACAGCTCGATGCGTCTTAGCTTCTTGGCTTGGAAGACTACGTTGCTGTTGCCCTCGAGCGAGCGCTGCACGCTGTCGCGGTTGTCACCCCAATCCTGATGCTTGTGCTTGTTGAAGTGAAAGTCGGCGTGGGCGAGCAGCAGCCGTTCTTCGGTCCGGGGCATGCTTTGGCGCAGGGCATCGAGCTCGGCTTCTTGAGCCGCGGGCGTCGCTTGCTCGTGGCCCCAGCGCGGGCCGTTGCTGATGGTGTGAAAATCGAGGCCAATCGGCAGCACCTGCAGCTTTGGATGCCGCGCGCTGTCGTCGAGGTTCTGGCTGAACCAATACACGAGCTTCGAACTGTCGAGCAGCTCGGCGCTCCCGCTGAAGCTTTGCGGAATCGACCAGTCCTCGTCGCCCGTGACCAGTGCGAAACGCGCCCGAATATGCGGCAAGGCCTCGCGCAGGAACTGGGGCAGCGCAATCAGGCGCGTCCACACCAAGTCGCCGTCTTTAACGCGCTCGAAATCGGCCGGATTGAAACGCAGCGGCGCCCGCGCACCGCGTTGGCCGCGCACGAACAAGGGGCCGCCATTGTGATCGCAGCTCAGCGCGAGCCCACGGCTCCAGACCCAATGGGTCGGCTCGAACGGCCCGAGCGAGCGGATACGGTAGCGCGCCTCCAGGCCGCCGAGGGTGGCGGCGGCCCGTGTCCAAAGTTGCTTCATGCGGCCTCCGTGTCGAGCGCGCGTTGGTAGCAGCCAAGGGTCTGCGCTGCGCAGCGTTCCCAGGTGAAGGTCTGTGCATGGGCAAGTCCGCGCCGGCGCAGGTCGGTTCGCAGCTCGCCATCGGATACCAGGCGCCGCAGCTCGCGCGCGAACGGCTCTGGCTCGAGTTGCTGCAGCGTGAGCGCGGCGTCGCCCGCGACCTCACCCAGCGACGAAAAGGCGGTGGTCAGCGTGGGAGCACCGCAGGCCATGGCTTCCAGCACCGTCAGGCCAAAGCCTTCGTAGGAAGACGGAAACACGTGCGCCAGGCAATGTCGGTACAGCGGGGCGATGAATTTCTCGTCAGTGTAGCCGAGCAATTGCACGCGCTCGGCCACTCCGCCCAGGCTGGCTTCGCGCTTCAAACGCGCGCGCGCGCGCTGCGAAAGCGGCCCCGCCAGCACCAGGCTCACGTCCTTGGCCACGCCGCTTTGCGCGTAGGCGCGCACCAGCAGCGGCAGATTTTTTCGGACGTCGCCCGCGCCCAGGTACAACAAATAAGGCCCAGAAATGTGCAGAGCAGAGAGCAGTTGCTCTTGCTCGCCGTCCGCGCTTTTGGGGCTGAAACGCTCGTGGTCGACGCCGTGATGAACCACGTCAATGCGCTCGGGCAAAATGCCTAGCTGCTCGATCAAGTCGCGGCGCGTCGCCTCGCTGATCGCGATCACGCGCTGCGCGGTTTTGTAGCGCGCCTTGTCGCGCTCGCGTTGCAGCACCCGCGAGCCCGGCAGCGCGGACAGGTAGTCCTTGGCTAGCACCAACGGAATCAAGTCGTGGCATGTGACGATACGACGCTGGCGCCGATCCATCGGCGTGCCGGGGGGATCGGGTAAATGTACGAGGCGGCTGTCCATGCGCCGCAACAAACCGCCCAGGAACAACCGTCGTTCGAACTTGTGGCGCTCGTCGCGCAGGCCCGTGGTCTTGATGCTGTAGTCGCCGGCGAACTGCAGCGACGGGTCGTCGGCGCCCTCACGCTTGCCTAGGTGCCGTATCAGCCCTGCGATGCTGAGCCCTTCGCCCAGCAGCCCCGGGTACTTGTGCAGCCAGCTCTGGCGCGCCGACAGCGCGAGACACAGGCTGCGCACGTAGCGCCCAATGCCCCGCTCACGCGAGCGGGTGTTGAGGGCGGTCATGTCCACGAGCACGTCGATCATGCGGTACCCGTCCGGCTGCCTCGAGCGTGCTCGGCGGCTGCTTCCTGGTAAATGAGCAGGGTTTCGGCAGCAGTGCGGTCCCAGCTGAAGTCGCGCGCTCGCGCCAAGCCGCGCTGCTTCAAGCCTTCGGCCACGCCGGGAGAGCGCAGCTCGATTAACGCCTGGGCGAGGGCTTGGGCATCGCCCACTTTGGTGTGCAGCCCCGCGCCGCCCGTGACTTCCACGAGCGCGGGGGTGTCGCTGGCGATGATGGGGCAGCCCGAGGCCATGGCTTCCAGCACCGGAATGCCAAAGCCTTCGACGAGCGAGGGCTGAATCAGCGCGCGTGCCGCTTGCAGCAGACTCGTCAGCTCGGCGCTAGAGACTGTCGGCAGAAAGCGCAGGCGGGTGGCGATGCCCAGGCGCTCGGCCAACTCGGGCAAGCCTCGGCCTCCGCTGGCGCGCTGAATGAGCACCAACAGCTCGTCGTCACGCGCGCTCTTGGCAAACGCCTGCAGCGCCAGGTCGTGCGCTTTATAGGGCTCGTTCTTGCCCACCACCAAGTAGTAGGGCGCCGGGCTGCCCACGATGGCTGCGGCTTGTCCGGCCGCCAGCGCAGGGTCGGCGGACGGCACGAAGCGCGCGTCCGCCGCGTTGTGCGTCACGCGCACGCGCTCGGCGCATTCCGGCACGTGCGTCAGCATACGCGCTCGGGTCGCTTCCGAAACCGCGATCAAACGAGTCGCGAAGCGCAGGGCCCAGCGCATGCCCTGCTGGTAGTAGCGCTCGCGCACTCGGCGCATCAGCGGGCGCCCCTCGACTAACTCAGGCTGCTCGAGCCACATCAAATCGTGGACGGTCACCACGGTCGCGCAGCGTAGTCCACGACCCAACAGGCTGAACGGAAAGTGAATCACGTCGCTCGGACCCAGGCGGCCCAGCAGTTGCGGGGCGAGCAGGGTGCGTAGGCCGTCGGCGGGCGCGCTCAATGGCCGGCAGCGCACGTTTTCGAACGTCACCGGGCTCGGCCGCGACGGGTGCGTCCACAGCTCGAACGACTGGCTGGGGGCGAGGCGCGGCAGCCGCTCGATCAACGCTTCCACGTAGCGCCCGATACCGCTTGGCTTGGGCTCCACGTAACGAGCGTCGATGACGAATCGACCCCGTGCTTCGGTCGTGCGTGCTTCGGAGGTCATGGGCCGCGCCGGGCGCGCGCAACCTAGCCTCAAGCGCCCGGGTTGGCCAACCACCGGCGCTGCACGGGCAGGGCGGGCGGCTCGCAGATGAAACCAATGCTTGGGGCTCTGCACGTGACCGCTACCAGGCGAGAGTCCCCTGACCAAGTCGCAAAGGCTGCGGTTCGTGTAGGTTGACGCCATGAAGATGCTGGCCAGCGTGCTCATGGCCACCGTAGCCGCGATCCACGTCTACATCGTGGTGTTGGAAATGCTGCTCTGGCAGAAGCCGCTCGGTCGCCGTGTGTTCCGAATGACCCCCGAACAGGCCGCGCAGACCGCGACCCTGGCGGCCAACCAGGGCCTCTACAACGGCTTCTTGGCGGCTGGCCTGGTTTGGGGCCTGCTCAGCGGCGACGAACTACGCCGGCCCGTCGGCACCTTTTTTCTGGTCTGCGTGGCGGTTGCCGGAGTGTTTGGGGCAAAAACGGTCAGTCGCCGCATCCTGTTCGTCCAGACCTTGCCGGCGCTTGCCGCCCTGCTCTGCCTTTGGTTAGGGGGGTAGAGTTTACAAACGACGATGTGGGCAAGTCTGCCACCTTTTCTTGCCCGCGGCGCGAAGTCGCGGCAGAAGCGAAGGCTAGCCGACCGATGAGCAGCAGCCATTCCTCCGACGACGAAGACCCGCTGGACGCGGCGGCGCTGTCCGGTGAAGCCGTCACCCCGCGTGGCGGTTTCATGGCTCGGCCGGGGTTAAAGTCGCCGCCGCGGCACGCGGTCGTGGTGCGCGGCGGCGACGCGCCCGAGTCGGAGCACATCCCGCTGTTGCGCTCGAGCCTCCCGCCTCCGCCGCCCGCTAGCGAGCCCGCTGTGCCGAGCGCGAGCGAGAAGAGCACGCTGCGTGCCATGTCGACTCCCCGGGCGGCGAGAGCCGCGCCGGTTTCAGACGTGCCGCCCGCTGCACCGGCCGCAGTCGAATCCGTGTCTCCTTCCAGCTACGCGCCGTTGAGCGACGCTCCGCTCGTGGCCGACCTGAGCGAGGCGCCGTCGAGCGGCCCGGCCTCACAACGCCCGGCGCGCTCACGCTGGACGATCGTGGCCGCGGCTGTAGCCGGGCTCGTGCTCGGATTGGCTTCAGTCGCGGCGCGCGTTCACGCGCCAGGTCCGGCAGCGCAGCCGCAGCCCGCCGTCACGCCCGCGCCGGTCGCGTCCACGCCAGCTCCTGCTTTGCCAAGCTCCGCGACCGCGACCGCGACCGCGACCGCGACCGCGACCCCGCGTCCGCCAGCTGCCGCCCCGCCCGAGGCGTCGCCAAGCGAAGAGGGCCGTGGCGGCGAACCGAAAGCGGCGCGCCAGCTGACGCCCAGCGCGAAACGCAGCATTTTCTAGCGGCTACTGCACGCCGACGCGGTCGACGCGCGGCGCACAAAAAGCGCCATCTTCTTGCGAGAAGATGGCCTGCCGTCCGACCCGGTGCGCCGCTAACCTTGGCTGAAGAGAAGCCGCGCCTCCTACCATGACTCGTGAGCGCTCGGCTCTTGCTCCCACCATGCTCAAAGCATCCGCCCTTTCCGTGTTGGCACGTGGCGACGGCACAACGCCAAAGCCATCGCGATGAACGTCCCCGGCCTGTCCTAGACGGACCCAGATTTTTTCACAGGAAGATCGGAAGATCGAAAGCTTGAGTTGGGGCGCCACGTTGAACCGATTCTTGCGTCGCAACTTGGCAAGCTGAACCACCCCGGTGCTACGTGGCGCAAGCGTCGAAGCGGGTCGGCGCCCCAATCACGCGCCTTTGCTCGCCCTTCCGATCTTCCTGTGAAAAAATCTGGGTCCGTTCACCTGCGTTACAAAAGCGAAACGGCGCGACCCCTCAGAAGGCCGCGCCGCTTAGCGTAGTTGCGTCTTTTGGTTAGGCGATGATCTCGCTGACGACCTTGAGCTGCGCGCCGGTCAAGTCTTGACCGAACGTGGCGACGTCGCTCATGTCGAACACCTTGTTCATCATCGTGTAATGCAGGTCACGCAGCGGGCGCTTGCCCAACGCGACGTGCTGGTCCTGCTTCAAGCCCAGCGCGCCGCCGCCGATCAACGCGACCGGCAGGTCGTTGCAGGCGTGGTTGCTGCCGTTCTGTTTGGGGGCGTCCGGGCGGACGGTGGCCATGGTGGGAGTCGCGATGGCCGAGCAAGCAACCCCGCCCATGCCCATCGAGACGCCAGTTACGTTCTTCTCGACCGTACGCACGGCGTCCAGGAACTCTTGCAACCGCAACTTGTCCGCGGTGCCCAGCTGGGCCTGCGTATGCGTCGCGCTCTCGAGCACGGCGTCGATCACGCTTTTGTTGCGAGCGATGTTGTTCAGCGCCTCGGGGTCCGGGGCGGTGTTGCCACCCATGTTGTCGGACTGCTTGATGACGCCGACGATCTTGTTGAAGACCTCTAGCGGATCAACCTGCTTGTACATGGGGGTGGTAGCGCCGCTCCACGAAACGCTGCGGCTGTTCGAGCAAGGCTGCCCGTCGCAGTAACTGAGCACCGTGGACAGGCCGAGCTGCAGCGACGGCAAGCGGGTTTTGTCCTTGAACGCGGCGTGGGTCGCCATGATTTGGTCCAGCGAGATGGCGTTGGCTTCGGCCACCTTCAGCGCCTTGCGGATGGCGCTGGGGTCGACGCACGTGAGGAAGGCTCCGGGTTGGCGACCGTGGCTAGGCTCCACGTCGGAGCTGCCGTCAGGGTTGAAGGCCGAGCCGTTCTCGAAGTTCGAGAGCACGCTCATTTTCGCCTTGAGGGCGGCGCTGAACAGCTCGAACACCGGGGACATGGTCCAAGCTGTGCCGACGCCCACTTGCAGGGGCTTCCAGTTTTCGGAAGCGCCGTTGGGCAAAAAAATCGGCATGTAACGCTTGGGCGCCGTGACGGCCTGAGCTTGCGCCGACTTCGTCGGCAGCAGCGACTCCAGCCAAGGCAGGGTGAGGGCCACACCTGCAGCACCACGCAGCACGAGCCTACGAGAAACGAAACGGTTCATTGGAGAGTTCCTCATGTGCCTTCACCGCGGCGGTATCGGAAGGTTTCGGTCGAAACGAGACCATGAATCAAGCGAGGGATGCTGGGAGTGGCGCCGGCTTTGAGCCACTCTTTGTTCACCACGTTGAGGTACGGCGTGTCCGTCTCGGTCAACAAGCGACCAAGGCTGAACGTGAGCATCTTTTGCGAGATGCAGGTGGCGAACTCGGGGTTCGACGTCACGGCTTCGGCGACGCCCGGTAGGCCGTTGGCGCCTTCGATGCCGCCGAACTTCAGCCCGTTCGGGTAAGTTTCGGACGCCTGTAGCTCGGTGGCGGGGTCGATCGGCGACCCGTTGGGGTAAGCCGGGCGGAACTTGCCGATGCCATCGTACTGCTCGAGCGCCAAGCCAAACGGGTCGAACAGGGCGTGGCAGGCGGCGCACGCCGGGTTCGCGCGATGCTCTTCGAGCACCTGGCGCACGTTCAACATCGACGTGTCGCCCCTCTTTTCGAGCAGCGGCACGTTTGGCGGGGGGGCCGGCGGGGTCGTGCACATCATGTTGAGCAGCAACCATTTGCCGCGCAAAGTGGGCGACGAACGACGGTCGGGCGAGGACATGGCCAAGAAGCCGATCAGGCCCGCAAAACCAGTGCGGCCGTCAGCGACGCCTTCGACCCGCACGGGCGCGCCATTGCCGCCTGCGGGTGCGGGCATGCCGTACAACTTCGCCAGCTCGGGCGTCACGTAGTTGATGTCCGCCTTCATGAAATCAAGCCACGAGCGGCCGGAGCGCAGGAACTCGTTGAAGTAGAGGTACATTTCTTGGGCCGCTGCGTCGGCGACCTGCGGGTTCCAATCCGGATAGACCTCGGGAGCGGCCGGGTGCGGCACCACGTTACGGACACCGAGCCACTGTCCGGCGAAGTTGGTCACCAAGCGGTTGGAGCGACCGTCGGTCAGCATGTAGTCGACCGCGCTGGCCAACACGTCGTTTTTGATGAGCGTGTTGCTGGAAGCCGCCGCGAGCAGCTGGTCGTCCGGCGCACTGCCCCACAAGAAGTAAGAGAGGCGGGACGCCAACTCGAAGGCGCCGACCGGGTGCTTGTCGGTCGAGTTGGGGTTCGCGTCGAGCTCGATGCGGTAGAGGAACTCGGCGCTCGACAGCAAGGCCCGAATCATCAGCCGGACGGAGGCGTTGTGGTCGTCGCCCACCTTGCGCGCGGCCTTATAGACGCTCTGGTAAGTCGTGACCTCGGCTGCCGTCAGGGGCCGACGTAAGATTCGCGTCCCGGTGCTGCCCAGGATGCTGGCAACGCAGGCCATGTCGTCCGGCGTGCCGCAGATGACGATCCTCGTCCGCAAAGCGTCGTTGGCAAAGACGTCCTTAGTGAGGGCATCGGCCGCGTCGAAGTAGCGGCGGTACTGGTCAGCGTCGACACCGAGCACCGCAGCCATGTTGTCGAAGCCTCCGAGCTCGCCGCCGCGCCAGTTGGCGTTGGCGGGTTGGAGCTTGGTGCCCAGCACGTCCGCGACCGTGGCGTTGTACTCGGTCGTGTTGAGGCGGTGCACCGGAACATGACCGGGATCAACCGGTTGAGTCCTGGCGAGGTTCGGGTCGACCTTGGTACTTGACCCGCCGCTGCCCGTTGGGCCTCCGGGGCCCATTGCGTCCTTGTCCGGATCCACGACGCCCATGCAACCCATCGCTGCAAGGCTGAGCGCGACCACCCCGACGGGTGGCAGGAACGAATTCGTGCGGCTCGGCATGACGAGCTAATGTCCGGCACGTTGCTTTTCTATGAGCCGCAGTAGTTACTTTTTCCAACGCAAAGTTCGCGCCGCAATAGAATGCTAACCTCTGGCAATCATTGACTAACTTGTGGACCATTCGTTCTGGCGTGCCCGGCCTAGACGATCGGACCTTGGCAAAGACTGGCTAGGCCGAAAGTACCGGAGGCGATACCGGACGCCTGCTGCAATGAGACGAGCAGGTCGTTGTTGCTGCGCCCATTGGCGTTGACGACGCGACCGGTCTCGAACGCGCCCCCGCCCTGACCGGCCAACACGAACGGGATGTCCGTCAGGTAGTGCCCGTCCGCGCTGTCGCTCCAGCACTCCATGGCCATGACCAGTGAGCTGTTGAACAGCGCGCTGCGGCCGTCGCCGTCGTCGACGCTTCCAAGCGCGCCGAGCAGACTCGCGAACTTACCGGTGTAGTAGCGCCCGATGGTGTTTTGACCCTCGATGTCGTTGCTGTGCTCGAGCGTGTGATGCGCCTGCGTCACGCCTTGGCTGGGCCAACGCTGCCCGCTGGAGGCGCCAGAGAGCGTGAACGCCACCACGCGCGTCAAATCCCAAGTGAAGGCCAGCTTGATGAGCGCAATCATTTGGTCGTGGACGGCTGACAGCTCGTCCAGGTTGTTTTTGTTCTGGCCATTGCCGGTGGGGCGAGCGCTGGTCGGGCACGCCATGCTGCTGCCGCTACCGCCGCCTTGCAGCGCGGCTAGCTCTGCCTCGTTGGCTTTTTCGACCTCGCGCCAGCCTTCGAGCAGGCCGTCCAGCCTGTGGGCGTGCTCCGAATCCATGCCCAGCGCGGTCTTGGCAGCCGCAATGTCCGCGATGCGAAAATCGAGCAAGCTCTTTTTGCGGGCAAGCGCTGCCTTCTGAGCGCTGTTGTCGGTCGTGGGCTGGTTCGAGTCCTTGGCGCACAGCAGGTTCACGCGCTGCATCAGCTGGTCGTACACCTGCCCGGCATGTTGGACGGGCTCGATGGCGTTACCGTACTGTGCGTCGCCAGCCTGACGGTTGCGGTACGAAATGTAGCGCTGCCCCAAGCCCACGTTGTCGGCGTCTGAGTGCGCGCCGCCCCCGACGTGCAGGCTGGCCAGCGGCAACCCCGCCAACTCGGGCCGAGCCTTGTAGGCATTGGCGATCGCGATGTCGATCGATTCGTGATCCGTGTACGCGTAGTAAGAGTCGTTCTTGGAGTAGCGGTATTCGTGACCGGTGACGGCGCCGATCAGCCCGGCGCCGTGCTCTTCCTGGTAGTCGTCGCTCTTGGGTGAGCCACCGTGAATGCGCATACCCTGAAAGACGACCAGGTCCTTGGCGTGCGGTACTAGCGGCGCAAGCGGCGTGCTGCCGATGGCGTCGATGTTGGGGGGCCTGACCGACGGTGAATGCAGCGAGCCACCGATGAAGAACATCACGAAGCGCGGCGCTCCTGCGAAGGGGCCGCCGGCGGTGTAGCCCATGGCGCGCGCGACCGGCATCAGTACGAACGCCAGCGGGCCGAAGCTCTTGATGAGGTCGCGACGGCTGAGCCCTTTGCGAAATTTCATAGTGCCTCCGTGCGGTTGCTGAACGCCGGCGCCGCAGCCAGGTGACCCAGCATGCCAATGATGCTTTGCGCGTCGGTTTGGGCGAATTCGAAGAACAGTTGGCGCAGTAGCGGGTCGTCGCCTTCGGACTCTTCGCGCCCCATGTAAAAGCGAAATAGCTGCCGCGTGAAACACTGCTGAAAGCGCAGCGAGCGGGTGAAGCCGCGCAGCGCCTCGGCGGGCGTTTGCGTGGCGAGCACGCCCTCGTCCAGGAAGTCGACCGAAATGCTGGCATTGATCGGCTTGCCCTCGTCGGTGGCGCGGTATCGACCCATGGCGTCGTAGTTTTCTTGCATGAAGCCGAAGGGGTTGATGAAGGCGTGGCAGCCGCTGCAGCGTGGTTCGGCGGTCAGGCCCTCGATACGTTCGCGAGCGGTGCCCATCAGCTCCGCGGGCACGCTGGTGTCGACGCCAGCTGGCGGATTGCCGAGCGGTAGGCACATCACCTTGCGCGTGAAGAAGACACCGCGCTTGACCAAGCGCGTCGACGTTG
>JAYUYU010000433.1:0-13702 GCA_043752365.1 Myxococcales bacterium
TTGATGCCGTTCATACGCACGTAGCGGCCGTCAGTGACCGTGAGGCTCGCGATGTCGTCGGTGCCTCCGTTGCCCGCGGCGTCGGTGTGAATGGTCGTAAACGGTCGCGGCTTCGCCGAGATCCGGACCAAAGGTTGCGGGTCGGGTGCCGGTGGCGCAGCTAACGGCTACAACACGCGCCAGGACGCCAAAACTACCCCGCGCATACTTGCGCGAAAGTCCGAAGCTGGCTCCACTGCGCGGGGAGCCAGCTTCCGCCGCCTCAGGTCGCTTTCTTCGGCGGCGCCTTCGGCTTGGCAGCCTCGGCGTTTTCGAGGGCGCGCTTCTGGTCCCAAGTGGCGTTCTTCTTGGCGGCGCGTTCGCGCTTGCGGCGGGCAGTGCGGGGGTCTTGCGGGCTTCCCATGATAGATGGCGGCTTCCTAGCAGCTTTCAGACCTAGCGGGGACTCAAATTTCCCAGGTCGAGCCGCTATTCAGCAGCTTTTGTAGGCTGCCCTTGCCGGCTTTGGCCACGGCGGCGGCGCGTTGTTCGGTGACCGTGCCGTCGTAGGTGGGGCGATCCTCGGCGAACAGCACGCCCAGCGCAACCGGGAACTCCGGGAAGGGCATGCGCGCGAGCATGAACGCCAGCGTGGAGTTGGTCTCGTCGTGGACCAGCACGTCGTCAACGCTGACGCCGCCCTCGCCAGCGCCGATTTTGACCACCTCCAGCTGCAGGTTCTTGGGGTTGAGGCGTAGACCTTTGTCGTTGCCGGTGCCGAACAGCAGCGGCTTGCCGTGCTCGAGCCGGACTTGGCGCTCGGCCTTGACGTCTTTCTCGCGGAAGGAGTCGAAGGCGCCATCGTTGAAGACGTTGCAGTTTTGGTACACCTCCATGAAGGCGGTGCCACGGTGCTTGGCGGCGCGTCGCAGGACTTCGGACAGGTGCGGAGCCTCGGTGTCGATGGAGCGGGCCACGAAGCTGCCGTTCACACCCAGCGCGAACGCTGCAGGATCGACGGGTTGATCGGCCGAGCCACTGGGCGTGCTCTTGGTCACCTTGCCGACTTCGCTCGTGGGTGAGTATTGGCCCTTGGTCAGACCGTAGATGCGGTTGTTGAACATCAAGATCTTGATGTCGAGGTTACGGCGCAGGCAGTGCATCAGGTGGTTACCGCCAATGCTCAGGCCGTCGCCGTCGCCGGTCGCCATCCAGACCGAGAGCGAAGGGTTAGCGGTCTTGATGCCCATGGCGAAGGCGGGCGCGCGGCCGTGGATGGTGTGAAAACCGTACGTGTTCATGTAGTACGGGAAGCGGCTGCTGCAGCCGATGCCGCTGACCCACACCATTTGCTCGAGCGGTATGCCCAACTCGGGCATCACGCGCTGCACGGTGGCCAGAATGGCATAGTCGCCACAACCCGGGCACCAGCGCACGTCTTGATCGGTCTCGAAGTCCTTCTTGGTCAGCCGCGCGGTTTCGACGATGTTCGACATTCAGCTCTCCATCACCTGGCGGATTTTTTCTTCGAGCTCGGCAATCTTGAAGGGTTGCCCCTGGACCTTGGGCAGGCTCTCGGCCGGCACCAGGTACTGGCTGCGGACGATCTTCACGAGCTGACCATTGTTCAGCTCGGGCACGAGCACGCGATCAAAGCGCTTGAGCAACTCCCCCAAGTTTTTGGGAAACGGGTTCAGGTGGCGAACGTGCGCGTGTGACACGTCCAAGCCGCGCTCACGGCAGCGCGTGACGGCTTCGCGAATCGAGCCGTAGGTGGAGCCCCAACCCAGCACCAACAGCTTGCCGTGATCGTTGCCGACTTCGATTTTTTGCTCGGGAATGTCGTTGGCGATGCCGGCAATCTTGGCGGCGCGGGTTTTCGTCATCAACTCGTGGTTGTCCGGGTTGTACGAAATGTGACCCGAGTTGAAGTCCTTTTCGATGCCGCCAATGCGGTGCATCAGGCCCGGCGTACCGGGGATTGCCCAGTTGCGCGCTAGCGTCTCTGGATCGCGCAAGAACGGGTGAAAGCCCTCCGGGTCCTTGCGGAAGCTGACCGGAATCTTCGGCAGCGACGCCACGTCCGGAATCGCCCAAGGCTCGGCGCCGTTGGCCAAGTAGCCGTCGGTCAACAAGAACACCGTGCACATGTATTTGAGGGCAAGCCGTACCGCCTCGATTGCCATGTAAAAGCAATCACCCGGCGTCGCCGCTGCGATCACGCACACGGGCGCTTCGCCGTTGCGGCCGTAGACGGCTTGCAGCAAATCCGCCTGCTCGGTCTTGGTCGGTAGTCCGGTGCTCGGACCACCACGTTGAATGTCGATGACCACCAGCGGTAGCTCGATCGCGACCGCGAGACCCACGCCTTCCATCTTCAACGCGACGCCGGGGCCGCTCGTCGAAGTGACGCCGATCTTACCGGCGTAGGAAGCGCCTATTACGGCGCAGATGGCGGCAATTTCATCCTCAGCCTGGATGGTCGTCACGCCGAAGTGTTTGAACTTCGACAACTCGTGCAGCACGTCGCTGGCAGGCGTGATGGGGTAGGCGCCCAGCGTGAGCTCGAGCCCGCTCAATTCGGCCGCCGCAATTAGACCCCAGGCCGTCGCCTGGTTGCCGCCGATATTGCGGTATTTGCCCTTGGCGACTGGCGCCTTGGGTACTTCGTAACTGAAGTGCGACACCTCGGCCGTTTCACCGTAGGCGTGTCCGGCCTTCAGCGCCGCGATGTTGGCCGCGACCAGCTCCGCGCGCTTGCCGAACTTCGCCTCGATCCATTTGATGGATGGCTCCATGGGCCGTCCGTAGATCCAGAACATCAGGCCCAGGGTCCAGAAGTTCTTGCAGCGGTTGGCTTCCTTGGTGGAGAGCCCCGTCTCTTTGACGCTGTTCAGCGTGAGCTTGCTGATGTCGATGGCCAGCACCGAGTAGGCCACGCCGTCCATCGAGCCGTCTTCGAGCGGGTTCTCGGCGTAACCCGCCTTCTTCAAGTTGGTGGCGTTGAAGGTGCCCGAATTGACGATCAACAGCCCGCCCGCTTTTAGATCGCGCAGGTTGGTCTTGAGCGCCGCCGGGTTCATGGCGACCAGCACGTCGGGTGCGTCGCCGGGCGTGAACACGTCCTGCGACGAGAAATGAATTTGAAACCCGGATACGCCGTACAGGGTTCCGGCGGGCGCTCGGATTTCGGCCGGGAAGTCCGGGAACGTCGCAAGATCGTTCTGGGCGAGGGCAGCGGCGGCCGTGAATTGGTCGCCCGTGACCTGCATGCCATCACCGGAGTCTCCGGCGAAGCGAACGACGGCGCCCGTAATGATCTGGCGGGTAGAAGTAGGATGCGAAGCGGGGGTGCTGGTGGTCATAGAGCCGGCGGCTTTGATTTGCGTGGAAATCTCGCCCAATTCACGAGATTGTCAAGTCATCCGATGGGGAATAACGGAATCGCGGAACCGCCCAGAAATCCGCGCGAACGCGGGTTCGAGAGCGCACGAGCGACGCCGCAGGGCGCGGCAGGCCCGTGAGCCAGCTCAGCACACAGCCAACCTGGCGGCTAGCCCTACGCCGTCTTTTCCGCGTGTTTTTCGAGCAACTGAGACAGGCGCGGCGCCGCCGCTTCGACTTGGCCCTTGGCCAGCGGCCGCAGCTTGTCATACGCCTTCTTCAGCATGCCGTCGGCGCGCTGGGCCTTCCTGTCGGTCACCGCTAGCAGCCCCTCGGCCATGCGGCCCTTGTTCTCGAGCAAGTAGGCGCCAGCTGGCCGGCCCTTCTGCTTAGCCTCTTGATACAGCGGGTCCATCGCGTCCAAAAACTCGTCGAACAGGCCGGTCACGACGTCGCGCACGAAGCCGGGGCGCACGCCCTGGACGACCTTGTAGCCACCCTTGACGGCCAGCCCGGTGAGGCCGCCCCTATCGGCGACCTCGGCGTCGAGCACCTTGATGGCGTCTTCAATCACTTGTTGGCGTTTTTCGCCGGTTCCCAGCTGCTCTTTCAAAGTGGACATGCGCTTAAGCTCCCGTTCCGGGCGCTTATAGCAGGTTGGTTTTGCCCTCGGTGGCCCGAACGAGGGGATCCAAACCCTCTTGGCCCTGCCGCCGGGCAGGTAGTACAAACCCCGGAGCGAATGCCGCGGGACGCGAGCGCACTAGGGGTGCCGCGCGTGGCCCGGAAACCCGCCTGATGACCGAAGACCTCAAGCAAGGCTCCAAGCTCGGTGACAACGAGCTCATGCTCAGGATCGGTCGCGGCGGCATGGCCACCGTCTGGGTCGCACGCGAACGCGCGAAGGATCCGAAAGACGACCGGCTCGTCGCCGTGAAGGCGATGCTGATCGAGCTTGCGGACGAGACCGAGTTCGTCACCATGTTCCTGGATGAGGTGCGGCTGGTGCGCGCCATCAAGCACCCGAACGTGGTCGAGATTTACGACCTCGGTGACTCCGACGGCATCATGTGGATGTCGATGGAGTGGGTGGAGGGCGAGTCGCTTCACACCGTGATCGCCGAGGCCGGCAAGCGTCGGGCGATTCCGCCAGAGCTAGCCGTCAAGATCATTGCTGACGCGGCGTCCGGCTTGCATGCAGCCCACGAGCTGCGCGACCTCGACGGTAGCCCGCGGGGGGTGGTGCACCGTGACGTGTCGCCGCACAACATCTTGATTGGCACAAATGGCCTGGTAAAACTCGTGGACTTCGGCGTAGCCAAAGCCGTGGGCCGCATCAGCGAGGCGACGCGGGCCGGCCAGCTCAAAGGCAAGTTTGGCTACATGTCGCCCGAGCAAGCGCTGGGCAAAGCCGTCGATCGGCGCAGTGATATTTTCTCGCTCGGCATCGTGCTGTTCGAGCTCACGACCAGCCGGCGGTTGTTCCGGGGCGAGCACGACATCGACACCCTCAAGTTGGTGATTGGCGGTCCCATCCCCAAGCCCACCAGCATCGATCCGAAATACCCGGTGGGGCTCGAACGCATCGTGCTCAAGGCGCTCGACCGGAGCGTGGAGGGGCGCTACCAGACGGCGCTCGAGCTGGCCGAAGACTTGCGCGCGTACTTGAAGTCGGAGCGAGTGGTGGTGGCGCAGAGCGGCTTGGCCGGCTTGATGAAGCGCGTGCTGGGCGAGCGCATCGAGCAGCGGCGCAAGGCGGTGCGAGCCGCGTTGAAGGCATTGGGTAGCGGGCAGGCGCCGCCGAGCGATTTGCTGTCCGGTGAGCTAGCCTTCACGCCGACCGGCAAAGATCGCATTACTGTGAGCGGCAACAGCTCGGTGAGCTCCGTGACTGGTAGCAACCTGTCCGGGCTGTCGCAAATCACCTCGCCGAGCACGGTCGGGCGTCCCAGTTCGTCCTTTTCCGGTTTGCGGCGTGAACTGTCTCAACCACAGCCGAGCACGCTGAGCGCCGGCAGCATCATCGGCTACGCTATCGGCGCCCTAGGCCTGCTCGTCGCACTGTTCGTTTTGCTCTTCATGCGGCATTGAGTTTTTGATTTCACCTCGGCGGGCCAAACGCCTGGCGACTCTCTCGATCGAACCACGGGTTTTGCGCCCGGCCTCGCCGGGTTATCTAGGTCTGCTCATCCCCTCCGATCGCGATCTGACCTGGCCAAGACGGCCAACCACCTGGCAGCTCACGCGGCAAGCCGCGTTCGCGTTTCCAACCCGCACGCTCGAATGACAAACCCGGGGCTTGCGTCCTTGCCCACCTCCCGGACCTGTTGATTCGCTGCTCGTGATTAAATTCTCGAGCTTGCGTTTGCTGCCTGGACAGGCGAAGTAGTGCTAGATCCGTAGTCCGGGGCTCGAAGCGCCAATGGGTAAGATTCTCGTCGTCGATGACCAGCGCAACATGCGCACCACGCTAGCCATGATGCTGCGCGGGCAGGGCTATGAAGTGGACGAGGCCGCAGACGGTGCGCAAGGGCGTGAGCTCGGCGCCACTGGCGCTTTCGACGTGGTGCTGACCGACCTGCGGATGGGCGAGTACGACGGAATCGAGGTTTTGCGCGCCACTAAGGAAGCGCAGCCGATGACCGAGGTCATCGTGATGACCGCTTATGGCACGATCGAGAGCGCGGTCGAGGCCATGCGCGTGGGCGCTTTTGACTACATTCAAAAGCCCTTCACCGAGCAGGAGCTGATCGTCAAAGTCGGCAAGGCGCTCGAGAGCCGCAAGCTGCAGGGCCAGGTCCAAGCCTTCGCCAGCCAGTTCAAAGAGCGCTACCACCTCGAGAACATCGTTGGGCGCTCGCAGCCCATTCGCGACGTGCTGACGCGCGTGGTCAAGATTTCGCCGACCGACGCGATCGTCCTCATTACCGGTGAGTCCGGCACTGGCAAGGAGCTTATCGCGCGGGCCGTGCATGCCAACAGCAAGCGCGCGCACCGACCGTTCGTGACCGTCAACTGCGCTGCCATCAGCGAGACGCTGCTCGAGAGCGAGCTGTTTGGTCACGCGCGCGGCGCCTTTACCGGCGCTATTTCGGCTCGCAAGGGCTTGTTCGAAGAGGCCGACGGCGGCACGTTCTTCTTCGACGAAATCGCTGAAACCACGCCTTCGTTTCAGGCCAAGCTGCTGCGCGGCATTCAGGAGGGAGAGATTCGTCGCGTCGGCGAGAACAAGCCGGTCAAGGTCGACATTCGCGTGGTCGCGGCAACCAACGTCGACTTGGCACAAGCGGTCGAAGAGCGTCGTTTTCGCCAAGACCTGTACTACCGGCTGAACGTGGCGCGCTTCCACCTGCCGCCACTGCGCGAGCGACGTGAAGACATTCCGCTGCTAATCGAGTTCTTCCTCGACAAGTACAACCGGAAGATGAACGCCCACGCTCGCCTAGCCGAAGGCGTGATGGAAAAGCTGATTCTGTACGACTACCCGGGCAACGTGCGCGAGGTCGAGAACATGGTCGAGCAGTCGGTAGCGCTGTGCTCCGGCAGCATCGTGACCGCCGACGATATTTTGCCGCAGATGCCGAAAAAGTCGCGCGCCACTGGGCGCACGCTGGCCGACATAGTCGATGATGCCGAGCGCGAGGCGCTGCAAATGGCCCTGCGCGCCTGCGATGGCAGCCGTGAGCGCGCCGCTGAAGCCCTCGACATCAGCCCGACGACGTTGTGGCGCAAGATGACGCGGCTCGGCATCTCCTACGAAAGTCGGTAGAGAAGGGTGAGGGTGCAGGGGCAGGGCGTCGAGGGGCCCCGCTCACTCTGCACGCTCGCCCCCGCCCCCTTTCTGCTATGGCAGGGCCGTTGCGCACCGAGCTTTTGGACTACGACCTACCCGAAGAGCTGATCGCGAAGCGGCCGCTTTCCGAGCGCGATGCCAGTCGGCTCTTGGTGTTGGATCGTGGCGCCATCGAGCATCGTTTGATTCGTGACCTGCCGGCGCTGCTGCCCGAGGGGGCGCTGGTGATCGTGAACGATACGCGAGTCCGCCGAGCGCGCGCGTTTGGCATGCGGCGAGCGAGCGGCGGCAAGGTAGAGCTCTTGTTCCTGGGTCGACACGTGGACCGCGAAGGGGGCGACGGGCGCGAGGCGTGGGAGGCGCTTGCACGCTCCAGCAAGCCACTGCGGCCGGGCGTGATGGTCGACGCTGGCCGGCTCGCTTGCGAGGTGCTCGAACGTCGCGATGACGGCACGCTGCTGCTGGCCGTGACGTCGCCGGAACCGGTGGAGGACGTGCTGGCCACTGAAGGTCGAGTGCCGATTCCTCCCTATCTTGGACGCGAGGACGACGCCGAGGACGTCACGCGCTACCAAACCGTGTACGCGGAGCGGATTGGCTCCGTAGCCGCGCCAACGGCAGGCCTGCACCTGACGCCAGCGCTTTTGGAAGCCATGCGTGCGCGCGGCGTGGAAGTCGGGCGGCTGGAGCTAGAGGTCGGGCTCGGCACCTTTCGCCCGGTGGTCGTGGACGACTTGGCGAAGCACGTGATGCACGAGGAGCGCTTTCGCATCGAGCCAGGTTTAGGCGCGCAAATTGCAGCCGCGCGCGCTCGGGGCCGCCCGGTGGTGGCGGTGGGCACCACCGTCGTGCGGGCCTTGGAATCGGCGGCAAACCCAGCCTCGCCCGGCTGTGTGCTCCCGCAAAGTGCTGTCACGCGCCTTTTGATCCAACCGGGTTACGCTTTCCAAATCGTGGACGCGCTCTTGACCAACTTCCATCAACCCAAAAGCACTTTGTTGGCGCTCGTGGCGGCGTTTGCTGGCGAAGGCGCGATGCGCTCGGCCTATCAGGCGGCGCTTCTGGAGCGGTATCGCTTCTTGTCCTTCGGCGACGCCATGTGGTTGCCGAGGCGCGCGTCATGATCAGCTATCAGCTCGAGGCTAGCTCCGGAAACGCACGAGCCGGCCGTATTCTGACGCGGCACGGTGAGGTGCCGACGCCGGCGTTCATGCCCGTTGGCACGCAGGCCAGCGTCAAGGCGCTGTCTTCGGAAGAAGTTGCCGCGACGGGCGCGCGCATGCAGATCATGAACACGTACCACCTGTGGCTCCGGCCGGGGCCGGAGCGGGTGGCGGAGCTGGGCGGGCTCCACGAATTTGCGCGCTGGCCCCACGCGATTGCCACTGATTCAGGGGGCTTTCAGGCATTTTCGCTAGCCGAGCGCATGAAAATGACCGAAGCGGGCTTTGAGTTTGCCTCGCACCTCGACGGCACGCGCCTGAAGCTGACGCCCGAAGAAGCCATGCGCATTCAGGGGCTGCTCGGCTCCGACATCGCGATGCAGCTCGATGTGTGTCCGAACGGAAACTCCGCCCTGCCGGAGCTGGTTGCCGCCGTCGAACGCACCACGCGCTGGGCCGAGCGCTGCCTAGCTGCGCAGAGCCCGGGTCAGGCGCTGTTTGGCATCATCCAAGGTGGTACCAACGTCGAGCTCAGGCTGCAGCACGCCGAGACGCTGGCCAAGCTGCCTTTTCAGGGCTTGGCCCTGGGCGGCTTCAGCGTCGGCGAGCCGCCTGCGTCCATGCACGCGGCGCTCGTTCAAATTGCGCACCGGCTCGACGCAGCGCGGCCCCGCTATTTAATGGGGGTCGGCACGCCCGAAGATTTACTGATCGCCATTGGTGCGGGCATCGACCTGTTCGACTGTGTCATGCCGACCCGCAATGCCCGTAATGGCCAAGCGTTCACCTGGCAGGGCAAAGTTACCATCAAGAACGCCCGCTTCCGCGACGATCCGCTGCCGCTCGATCCGGAGTGCAGCTGTTCGGCGTGTAGGGGTGGCTACAGTCGCGCCTACCTGCGTCACCTGTTCGTGGCGGGGGAGATCTTGGCGCTTCGGCTGCTGAGCGAGCACAATCTGACCCTCTACGCGCGGCTGATGCGCGAGGCGCGTGCAGCGGTCTTGTCTGGGAACTACGCTGATTTCGCGCTGGAACGGCTCGCAGTTTTTCGCAACATGCCCGATACTGTCAGCTAACCCCGGATGAGCGAGAAGAAACAACTCGGTAAGATCCTGTTGCGCCAGCGGGCGCTCAGCGCCGAGGAGTTGGATCGCGCGTTGGCCGAAAACAAGGGCGGGCGCTTGGCCTCCCGGCTGGCGGCCTCCGGCGCCATCTCGGATATCGCAGCGCTCAAGGCGCTGAGCGAGCAGCACGGTATCCCGGGCATCGACCTCGGGCAGATCTGCCTGCGCTTGGAAGACTTGGACCTGCTGCCGCGCGAGATCGCCGAGAAGCATCTGATCTTGCCCGTGCTGGTGCGCGACGATCGACTTTTCATCGCGATGGCGAACCCGCGCGAGAAGAAGGTGATCGACGAACTCGAGTTCGTCACCGGCAAGAAGGTGTACCCCTACGTCGCGCTCGAAGGTCCGCTCTCCGCCGTCATCGAGGAGGCGTACGACAAGAAGGCGCGGGGCGAGGACTTCTACGCCGGCCCGCATTGCCCCGAGGACGTGCTGAGGAAGATGGGCGTCGGCGTCGATGCCGGCGATGGCTCGGCGTTCCCGCACGACTTGTCGGCGGTAGACGCTCGCCCCCTCGACGCGCCCGGCGTCATCGTCGACGACGAGGTTCAAGCGCTGTCACGTCGCGAGGACGTCGAAGAGAACGACTTCAGCGAGACCTCGCGCGAGCTGAGCGTCGTAACCGAGATGCCCGAGCACGGCTCGAGCCCCGCCGCGACCGACGCATCCGGCAAGACGATTCTGGTGGTTGACGACGAGACCGAAATCCGAAAAATGCTGGTGCGGCTGCTGACGCGCGCCGGCCACCACGTGGTCGAAGCCGATCGCGGGCTGTCAGCGCTGCGCCTCGTCAAAGAGCGCCACCCGGACTTGATCGTGCTCGACGCCATGCTGCCCGAAGTGCACGGTTTCGAAATTGCGCGGCGCATCAAGGGCAGCCAACGCTACGGCAGCATTCCGATCATTATGGTGAGCGCCGTCTACCGGGGCTGGCGCTATGCCGAAGATCTAAAGGCTAGCTGCGGCGTAGATCACTTCATCGAAAAACCGTTTCGCATCGGGGACGTGATGGCCGCGGTGGACTCCTGCCTGCGTCGACTGCCCCCGGCCGACGCTCCGGACGTCTCAGGGGAAGCCGAAGCCGCGCTTAATGCGGGCGTCGAGGCCTACAAGGCCGGTCGTCTGGACGAGGCAATAGAGCACCTCAATCGCGGCATCGGCATCGACCCGCTCGCCTACCGCCTGCATTTTCATTTGGGCCTGCTGTACGGCAAGAAAGGCCGCGTGTACGACGCGGTGAGCGAGCTCGAAACCGCCGTAGAGATTAACTCGCGCCACTTTCCAGCCGTCAAAAACCTCGCCATCTTGTACCAGAAGGCCGGATTTCGTAACAAAGCCGTTGAAATGTGGGAAAGGGCGCTGTCCCTGGCCCCGGACGAGGAGACCAGGCAATCCATCCGCGAGCATTTGCTCAAGCTGTTGTGAGGGTGTGGCTGGGGCGTGACGACCCGCCCAGCCGCGCGACCGGCGCGTTTTTTTGGAGCGCGCCTTTTTGAGCCCGGGCTAAGCTCGGGCGCCTTCTCGGGTCTGTTCAACTTCCGAATCCCTCGCTTCTCCGAACACCAAAGCCCATCGTGCGACGGCGCTCCGCTGTATGAAGTTTCTCTGCCCCAGCTGTAAAGCGAAGTACCAGATCGCCGACGAGAAGGTGGCGGGGCGGTCCGTGCGCATGAAGTGCCGCAAGTGCGGCTTCATGATTCAGGTGTCGAGCGCCATGGCTGCGCCCAGCAGCCTGGAGAGCGAGCCGCCCGAGATGAGCGACGCCGACGCTGGAAGTGCGGCGCCTCCGCCGGCGGAGGCCGCGCCTCCCGCCGAGACGAGCGCGCACGTTGCATCGCCGACGCCGCCCCCCGCGCGCGCGGTCCCGACCACCATCGGCAAGCCTCCGGCCCCCAAGGGCGTGCCGCTACCGGCGCCGCGAGCGCCGCCAGGTAAGCTTGGCGGGCCCGCGCCGAAGCCTGGGGCTCCGCCGCCGCGCGCGAGCGCTCCCAAGGCAGCGCCGGACGTCGCCGCGCCCCTGTTTGCTTCCACTCTGCGCCCGGCAGCTGCCGAAGCAAAGCCCGCGCCGGTTGCCGCTCCGCTCGTCGCCGCCGTGCCGCGCGACTTTGAAGGCGAAGACGAAGTCACGCGCATGGCTGATGCTGGCGCCCTGGCGGGCGCGTTCACGCAGGCATTCGGTGGCGCAGGCTCCGAAGCTCCGGCCGAGGCCGAATCACCGCTCAGCATGCCCGGTGACGAATGGTTCGTCGGCATCAACGGCGTGCCGGTCGGACCCATCCGCCTGAGCGAGCTCCGCTCCAAAGCCGCCTCCGGCGCCGTCAACAAGGAGTCGCTGGTCTGGCGCGACGGCTTCGAAGACTGGCGTCCGCTCAAGACCTATCCGGAGCTCGTCGCCATCGTCGAGGAGGGCGTCTCCAGCGCTCGCGCCTCACTGACACCGTTCACTCCGCCTGCCTCCGAGGCCCGCGATGTAACGGCCAAGCCGGGGGTCGTCGCGGCAGCTGCAGTGCCTACCATTGGCTCGGCGGGCAACGTCACGGGCTCGGCCGTCGTCACCGACGACATCTCGGCGCTGGTGCCACCGCGCCGCGGCACTTCTCCGATGGTGTGGGTCGCGATGGTGATTGCCATCGCGCTCGGCCTCACGCTGGGCTTCGTATTGTTCGGCGGTCAGAAGCCGGGCGAAACGAAGATCGTCGAAAAAATCGTCGAGAAGGAAGTCCACGTCAAAGACCCGAGCGGGCAGGCGGCCAACAACCAGCCGGGCGAAGCCGTCGCGACCGATCCGCAGGCACCGAAGAAACCTGGCGGTAGCGGCAAGACTGCCGCTGCGACCCCGACGAGCGAAGGTAAGCCCAACACTGGCCTGAGTGGCCTCACCGGCCTCAGCGGGCTCGGCCCCACCGGGGGGCCCGCGCCGGGCGGTCCCTCCGGTGCCTCGAACAACGGCTCGCAGCTGGACGGCGGGCAGATTCAAGCGACCGTGTCCCGCTACACGGGCAGCGTAAAGCGCCGCTGCTGGCAGCCCGCGCTCGACGCCCGCGCGAAGGACGCGCCGATGACGGCCAAGGTCACCGTCACCATTACCGTGACCGGCACTGGCAGCGTTCAAAACGCGACCACCACCGGCGACCCACGCGGCTACAGCGGGCTGGCGAACTGCATCGGATCGAGCGTGAGGTCCTGGCAGTTTCCGGCATCGGGCGGGACGACGATTGCCAACGTACCGTTCGTGTTTGCGGGACAGTGACGCGCAGGGGCTGCAGCGGCCGCGGCCTGACTGCAGAAGCTGACGTGGAGGAAACAGGTTTCGTTTGAACGATCGATTGATCGATCCGATCGATTGATCGATTGATCGATCTCGATCTCGATCTCGATCTCGATCTCGAAATTCGATCTCGATCTCGATCTCGATCTCGATCTCGATCTCGATCTCGATCTCGATCTCGATCTCGATCTCGATCTCGATCTCGATCTCGAAAGGACTGGTTTCCCGGCGATCTCAAGGATGGCAGCGTGCTCGCGCGGGTCTAGGGGCATGCTCGCGCTGCGCGCGACGCTCGCTTTGCTCGCGCCCTAGACCCGCGCTGCGCGCGCTGCCGGTGGGGGGGGCTGCGCCGGTTTCATGGCGCAGAAGGGTAGCGAAGCATGGTCTTTGAGGTCGAAGAAGCGGCTCTGCAGTTGATTGAGGCGTTGAGGACTTTGGTGCCGCGCATCAAGGCGCGGGACCGGGCGCTGGCGGATCAGCTCACGCGGGCGGCTAGCAGCGTGGCGCTCAATATCGGGGAGGGGAACTACTCGGATCCCGGCAACCGGCGCGCGCGGTTTTTCACGGCGGCGGGCAGCGCGAACGAAGCGCGGCTCGCGTTGCGGGTCGCGGTGTCGTGGGGCTACTGCAGCGCGGCAGACGCTGACGCTGGACAGCTTCTTATCAAGCGCATCCTGAGCATGCTCTGGAAGCTCACGCACTGAGTCGGAGCTCGACCGGGAGCCTGGATAAATGCGCAACATATTCTGCCTTTCCCGACGCCGTGAAACCGACTGCGCCAGGTCCCCCACCGCCTGCTCGCGGTCGCCGGGTCCAGGCTGCGGCGAGCGCCAGCGAGCCGTCACCGGCGCGTAGCGCCGGCCTCGGCCTGGAGGCGGCGACCGCGAGCAGGCATCCTGAAAACAGCAGCGGAAAACAAAGCGGGTGCGAGTGTGTAGGGTGCAGCGCGGGCGCGTGGCGCGTGGCGCGTGGCGCGTGGCGCGTGGCGCGT
>JAYUYU010000434.1:0-5676 GCA_043752365.1 Myxococcales bacterium
CCCGCGGGGCGGCACGCGCCGCCCCGCCCCGCTGAAGTGAATTCAGCGGGGCCCCACCCCACGCGGCTCGTCGCCTTGCTCCTCGCGGGCACGGGCACGTTTACGGGGAGACCGCGAACGCACGAAGTGTGCGCTTTCTAATGAGCGTCAGCGCGCGACAGGCAGTCACGGATGGCCTCGCGGTTGAGCGCGCCTTCGCTCTTCGCGATCAGGCGCCCACGCCGATCCAGAACGATTAACGTCGGCACGCCAGTGATGCGGCCTAGCTCGCTCTCGCCCGCCGTCAGGGTCGGACTAGCCATCGCGATTGGCCACCTCAGCCCCATCGAGTCGGCCCACACTTGGGCGAGCCCCGCGGCGCGCGGCGGCTCCATCATGACGATAGCAGCGTTAGCGAGGGGCCTATGCGTCGACAGCACATCGCGCAGCAGCTGGGCTTCGGCCTGCGACGGTAGATCGTAGGTAGTGACGAACAACAGCGCTGTCGTGCGACCTCGCGTGGTATCGCTCGAGACCTCGCCGCCAGCGATGGTCCCGAACGTGAACTGCAGCGGCTCACCCAGGTCGGGCTCGGCGACGCGGGGCCGCTCGCCGTCGCGGGCGCGGGCGTGACAACCATGAAGCCCCCACGCGCCAAGCGCGCAGCCAGCCAGCTGCGTAAAGCTTCGACGTTTCACGGAGCCGAAGGAGGCGGCGGGGTCGAGCCGCCGATATTCGGCCCGAACAAGTCGGCGAAGACGCGCAGGGCCTCTGGCATCTCTCGGCCGCCACGGCGCTGCGACAGCACCGCATGCGACAGCTCGTCAATGAGCGCCTTGAGCGGGGTGCGTTCCAAAATGGCGCCCTCGAGCAAGTCACCCGGTCGGGGCGCATGCTTGGCGGCCACGATCGGATCGTGCCTCACCCAGGAAAACCCCTGCTCGGGTCGGTAGGCACAAGCCAGCACCTGCACGAAGTCCAGGTACAAAGGCACGATGACGGTGGCGATTCGCACGCCGTCTGCGTGGCGCGCCGAGAGCGCCTGCACGGCCGCGCGCGGCGTAGCCTCGACTTCAGCCGGTCCCATGGCAAACGTGATGCGATCGCGCCGTTCCGGATCCGATTCGACCGCCAGCAACGGAGCGTAGACGGCGATGCGCGGCACCTTCAACCGGACCGAGTCTTGTTCGAGCGCGTTAAGCCACGCAGTCCGGCCCGCTGCGTCGAGTTCGCGGTAGGCGATAGCTGCTGCCAACGCCGCTTCGGCGTCGGTGGCCAACGCACCCAGCCACTCGCACCAGGCGTCCAGCACGCGCGAGTCGGTACCGCGAATCGCTTCGGGGAGAGGAGTGCGATCGGCTGAAGCTCCGATGAGCTTGGCCGAGATGGACGGCTCGAGCGGCAGTTGGGCCACGGTGCCGAGGAAGCTAAAGCATCAGCGCACAGCCGGCAACGGTAAGTGGCTCACGTGCGCCTGCAATTCGTTTTGCAAATCGGCGAGCAACTCGTCCAGCTCGCGTTCACGCGACAGCGGCGCTGAAATGGTAAGCTCGCCACCTCGCTCCGCAAACAGGGCACCCAGCCCTTCACTTGCCTCCAAGATCCCCTTGACGAATACGACGTCCTTGTCCCGCACCAAGACTTTGCGGCAAACGAGGTCGTGATCGACGAGCGGGGCAAACGGCACGGGCTCTCCGCATAGCCGGTCCGCGGGACCGTGGCTAGCGAGGGCTTGGGGCGCTCGCGTCTGCTAGCCTTGGTCCGTGTCCTTTTCTCCCCGCTCCCCACAATTAGAAGCTTTGGATCTGCCCGATCTGGACAAAAGCGACGACGCCGATGAAGTCGACGTCGGCAGCTTCGAGCTCAGCCTGACCGATGACGACGAGCAAGAGGGCGATGCGGTCACCGATAGCTTCGAGGTGGACATTCAGGTGCTGACCGATTCCGGCAGCAACGAAGCCGCCAGTGATCTCGACGTTGGGGTGTCCATCCTGCTGGATACGTTGCCCGACGGGCCGGAGGATCGCGAAAGTGACCCGCCCCCCCCGACGACAGCCGACCTCGATTTACATCTGGACACGCCACTCGAGAGCGACGACCCGAGCAGCGACGCAGAGCTCGGCGACGACGGACTCGAAGAGCTGCCGGAGTTGTTGCGCGAAGAAGGTGACGGTGGCGGAGATCCCGAGCTCGAGCGAGCCTTCTTGCCGAGTGCGCCCGAAGGCGAGATTCCAAAGGCGACGCCTTATCAGAGCGAATGGCTGCTGCTGGGCGGTTCATGCAGCGCGCTGTGGGCCGGCCCGGGCGTGGTGCTGGGCGCCGCCGAGCAGCTGATGAGCTTCGGGGTCGAACGCCGCAGTGAGCCACTGCCCGTAGGCACGCGCATCAGCTCGCTCGTGCAGCTCGACACTGGCGGAGTGGTCATGGCGACCACGCGCGGCCTGCTCGAGCACGCTCTTGGCGGTAGCTGGGTTTTCAGCGAGGCCCCCGAGCAGGCCCGCGGCAGTGGCAGCGGCACCGACGTCGTCGAGCTGGCGGCCGCGCGCGGCGGTAACGCGCTGTGGGCGCGGCTGTCGAGCGGCGCGCTGTTGCGGCGGCGCGCGGGTGCTTGGGAACGCCACGAAACCGGCGGCGAAGTGCGCGCGCTGACCAGCCACGAAGCCAACGTCACGCTGCTGGTGCTCGCCAAACGCCCCACCTTGCAGCTCTCTTCGGACGGCGGCAGCAGCTTTCGCGAGCTGCTTTTGCCCGAACCCGCCGCTACCGTGGCGCTCGGCGCCGCGCCCACGGCAGTCTCGCACGGCAGCGTCGTGGCGTTGGCCGACGCGGAGCGCGGTCTGTGCGTGTCGAATGACGGCGGCGAGACGTTCCAAATGGTGACCGGCGCCGTGAACGTGACCGCGATCGCCGTGGGCCAGCACGCCTCCCGCGTCACGGTGTTCGCCGCCCTGCACCGCGAAGGCAAAGACGCTACCGAGCTGCTCGCCGTCGAGCCGGCAAGCGCGGCGCCCGTCAACATCGGCCAGCTCACTGGGCAGCCCGATGAAGAGGCGGAAGAAACTGGTCGAACGCAGGCGTTACAGTTCGCCGATGGCTACCTGTGGTGCGGCGGGCTGTACGGTCTTGCTCGATTGCGCGGGTAATTTGCCCGAGCTGGCGGCGGGCTGGTAGCGCTGAAACGTGGCGACAATCGTCCAAAAATACGGGGGTTCCTCGGTCGCGGACCTCGTCAAGTTGGCGCGCGTGGCCGATTGGGTCGTGGCCTCCAAGCGCGCAGGCAATTCGGTCGTGGTCGTGGTCAGCGCGATGGGCAAGACCACCGACGAGCTGCTGGGCCTCGCGCAGCGCGCCGCCCAAACCGGCGGTGAAGACAAAGCGCCGGCCCGGCGCGAGCTGGACATGCTGCTTTCGGTGGGAGAGCGAATCAGTATGGCTCTGCTCTGCATCGCGGTGCAGGCACGCGGGGAGGCAGCGGTGAGTCTGACCGGTTCGCAGTCGGGCATCATCACCAACGACCGCCACTTCGACGCGCGCATCATCGAAGTGCGCCCCCACCGCATCGAAGACGAACTCTACCACGGAAAAATCGTGATCGTGGCTGGCTACCAGGGCATGAGCTACCGGCGTGAGATAACGACGTTGGGTCGAGGCGGCTCGGACACTACGGCGGTCGCCCTAGCTGCGGCGCTCGCGGCCGACCGCTGCGAAATTTACAGCGACGTCGACGGCGTTTACTCGGCCGATCCGCGCTACGTGCCTGACGCGCGCCACTTGCCCGAGCTGGACTTCACGACCATGCAAGAGATGGCCGAGTCTGGCGCCAAGGTGTTGCACGCACGCGCCGTGGAATGGGCGAAGCTTCAGAAAATCGTCATCCACGCGCGCAAAACCGACGACTATGCCCTGCACGGAACGGGCCCCCAGACCCGCATCCAAGCGGACGCCAGTCCCAACGCGCACGCCATCGTGGTCGATCGCAAGGTCGCGCTGCTGCGCTGCCCGCTGAGCCAAGCCCTCAGGTTGCTTTCGGCTTGTAACGAGGCCGAGCTGACTTTACGCGACAGCGTGTACCAAGACGACAGCTTCCGCGCGACCGTGCCGCTAGCGGTCGTGCCCAACGCCGATGCGACGTTCGCCGCGCTCGCCGCACGTGTGAACGGGCTAGAAGTCACGCGAGGCCTCGGTACGGTTAGCCACATCGGCGTCGGGGTCGGTGGGGATGGCGCACGCTTGGCGGAGTTCCTCGGGGCGCTCGGCCGACCACCCTTTTTACTGGTCGCGAGCCCGCTGCGCATCAGCGCTCTTTTACCCGAGGACGCGCTCTCCCAGGCCGAGCTCGCGCTGCACGCGCAGCTTTAGCAGTCGGCACCGCGCAAAAGACGGAGCGCCGCTAGCGCCTCTCGAGTGAGAGGTACCAGTACCAGTCGCAGACGACCCTAAACCTGCCGCTGCCGTTGGCGCTGATCCAGCAGCTCGGCAGCGCGCCGGTATTCGTGGGTTAACTCGAGGTCGTTTGGCGCAAGCCGCAGCGCCAACGCCAAGTGGCGTTCCGCCAGCGCTAGATCGTCGCGCTCTCCGAGCTCGAAGCGCGCTGCGTCGCGCAGGCGTAGCAGTGTGGCAGCGCCCTTGGCGCTGCTGAGCTCGATGGCCTCGCGCATGCGTGCGAACGCCAGTGAAGCGCCAACGCGATCGCCTATTTGGCTGCGGTAGAGGCCTTCGAGGTGCCGCGCGGATTCGGCCTCCGGCGCGTCCATCGGCACCTGACGCACCCGCGCGATAGCTTGCGGCAGGTCGCGCAGGTGCTCTGCCAGCAAACGCCCAAGCTCCAGCAGGGCCAACGCATCCGGCTGCCCGCGGCGCTCCGACAAGGTGATGGCGCGCTCGAACAAGCCGATGGCTCGCGACGTAAAGCCCGCAGACAGCAGCGCGCGCCCCAGGCCGGCAGTAGCGCGGGCGTCGTCCGGCATGTAGCGAAGCGCACGTTCGAAGGCCCGTCCGGCGTCTTTCACGAAGCCAGCGCCAAGCAGGCTGGTCGCCGCGCGCGAGCAGACGGCGTGACGAGCAGCGGCACCATGGGCCATGGCCTCCAGGTGCTCGGCGTCCGCCAGCGCGCCGTGCACGTCGCCGCGCGCCAAGCGCGCGTCCAAGCGTGCCTGATGCACACGCGAAAGCGTCGGCGCGACCGCGACCGCGCGATCGAGGTAGTGCAGCACCTGCGCGCCGCCGTCGACCGCTGCTGCACGCTCCAGCAGCAGCGCCGCCATGGCTGGGAAGGTCTCGTCGGCCGCGCCGCGCTCCAGCGCCGCAAGCGCACCGCCGCGATCGCCGCTGGCGAGCAGCAGCTCGGCCCCCACGGCGCCCGCAGCTGCGGCGGGCAGAGTCTCGACCAACAACCCCAGCGCCGCCTCGGAACGCCCCGGCACCGCGGCGTCCAGCTCGCAAATGCCGAGCACGATTTCCGGGTGCCTTGGCGCCTGCTCCAGCGCTTCCAGCAATTTTTCGCGGGCTTGGTCGACTCGCGACTCCGCCAGCGCGTCGTCGGCCTCGCGCGTCAGGCGTGAAAGCTCAAGGGCGCGCGTGGCAATGTCGCTGGTGGTGCACGCTGGAAAGGTCGCGTCCAGCGCCACCAGCAACTCGTCCAATTCCAGAAACAGCTCGCCGAAGTTCACGGCCGTCGAAGTGGGCGCGCGCGCGCCC
>JAYUYU010000435.1:0-2122 GCA_043752365.1 Myxococcales bacterium
GGTAAGCTTGACGCCGTTCGGTCGAGCTTGGGACCTGAAGGCAACGGGCGTCGACAAAGTCTTCGAGCTGCCGTTCGCCGAGAACCAACGCGGGCTACGTCGGGCCGTGAAGCAGGCGCACGCGCGCGGCCTCAAGGTGCTGCTCGTACCGCACCTGTGGGTCGAGAGCGGCGGCTGGCGCGGCGAGATCGATCCGGAGACCGACGAAGGCTGGCGGCGGTTTGCCGAAGGTTACCGAGCGTACGTGCTTGGCTGGGCGCGCTTCGCCCAGAGTGCGCACGTGGACATGCTGGCCGCGGGAGTGGAGCTACGCAGTTGGCTGACCACCACTCACGCGCCTAGCTTTTTCCCGATTTTGCGTGACATTCGCGCCGCCTATTCGGGACTTTTGACGTACGCCGCCAATTGGGACGACGTCGAGCAGACGGTGATTTTGGGCGAGGTCGACGTGATTGGCGTCAACGCCTTCTATCCGCTCACCGACAAGCCGAACGCCAGCGACGCCGAGCTGGTGAACGGGGGCCTTGCGGTAAGCAAGAAGGTCAAGGCGCTGGCCGAGCTTTGGCAGAAGCCGGTGATGTTCAACGAGTTCGGCTACACCGCGCGCACCGATCCGGCGTTGCGTCCCTGGGAGTGGCCCGACCGCATGAGCGGCGTGAACATCGACGCGCGTGCGCAAGCCAGCGCCTACCGTGGGCTGTTGGCCGGCATGCTGCAAACGCCCGAGCTGGTGGGCGCGTTCGTGTGGCGCCTTTACGCTGATCCCGACGACTTGTCGCAGGAAGCCGAGTGGGGCTTCTCACCGCGTGGACGCCAAGCCGAGCTGTACCTGCGCGACGCTTTTTGGGGGCGTTGGGCGAGCGATGCCAGGGACGCTAGCGGTGGAAGCGCGTTGGCGCGGGGCGGTTTTTACCGTGCGCCGGCGCAAATTCCCGGCGTGTTCTAAGTATTGCAGGTCAGGCACGTACAATGCGGATCGCGCTACGTCACCTCGAGCTGCACGAGCTCGCTCACCTGCCGCTCGACTCGACGCCGCCGGCCGCGGGCGCCGCGCTTGGTCTGTGCAGCGGCCCCGACGCCCGCAGCCTGTTCTACGAAACCGTCGTGGAAGCGGTTCTGCCGCCGCTCGAAGCGCTCGGGCTGCGGGCCCGCGACGCCTGGACGTCGCGCCACATCGCCGACCCTCTGCTTCGCCCCATTCTCCCTTCTCCTCTCAATCCTCACGACTCACCACTCACGACTCAATAAGAGCCTTCCGGTAACTTGACGCCCTTCGGCAAGTCGAGGGCCGGAGCCTGCACCGCGCCCTCGCCGCCTTCGAGGTAGGCGTAGCGAGCGACGTTGGACAGCACTCGAGCCACGTAGCCTCGCGTCTCCTCGTAGGGAATGCGCGCCACGAACAGGTCGAGGGGCAAGCTTTCGCCGCCCGCCAACCAGCGGCTGACCGCTTGCGGACCGGCGTTGTACGCCGCCAGCGCCAGCGGCACGTTGCCTTGGAAGGTGTCGATGAGCTTGCGCAGGTAGGCCGAACCGAGGCGAATGCTGGCGTGCGCGTGGGTCAGGCTCTGCGGCTCGAGCTTTTCACCGAGCTCTTCGGACACGCGTTCGGCGGTCGTTGGCATCAGTTGCAGCAGCCCCACGGCGCCGACAGGCGAGCGCACGGCCGGGCGAAAACCGCTCTCTTGCCGCATGACGGCCCACAGCAGCCCGCGCGGCAAGAGCCGTTCTCGCTCGGCGCGCGTTACCAAGTCCGCGTAGGGTCGGGGGTAGACGCAATCCCACATCCAGCGCGAACGCGGGCCCGGTGCGCGGTCGAGCCCGGCGCGCGTGGCGGCGCTTTGCCCGACGGAGTAGCGGCGGTCCGCGACCTCCAGTAGGCCGTACAGCTCACACAACGCTTCACCCGAGCGGGGCGCGTTGCTGCGACCCAAGCGGCGTTCTTGCCCGTTCAAGGCTATGGCCGCGTCGCTTTCGAGGCCCAAGCGATGAAGAAGCGCAGCGTCGGCTGGCAGCTTCAGCTCCAACGGCGGTGGGGTAGCGCCGCTGGGAGGCGGCTCGAGCCAAGCCGGCAGCTCACTGCCGAGCGAGCGCAGGCGCGCGGCGGCAACCAGAGCCGGAAAAC
>JAYUYU010000436.1:0-5672 GCA_043752365.1 Myxococcales bacterium
GGGAACGGACGCCGCGCTGGCACCGCTGCTACTTCGAGCGCGCGCGGTCTCTTACCTGTCGACGACCGGAGTCTACGAAAACTTGGAAGGCGTCGTGGACGACGCGACCCCGCTGCCGGCTCAGCCGTCGCCCAAATATGCCGCGGTGTTGGCGGCCGAAGCGCAGTACCGCGCCGTAGGGGGGGCCGTGCTGCGTTCACCGGGCATCTACGGCGCCGAACGCGGCATTCACGTGCGGCTCGCGCGCGGTGATTTCAAGCTATCCGGCGATGGCAGCCGCTACGGCTCGCGCATCCACGTCGAAGACCTAGCTCAGCTGCTGTTGGCCAGCGCCGCTACACACGGCGAGACCTTCGTGGTCGGTGACCTCGAGCCCTGTCGCCAGCGCGATATGGTCGCCTGGCTCTGCGCCCAACTGAAGCTACCGTTTCCAGCCGAAGTTCCCCTTTCCGAGGTTCACGAGACATTGCGCCGCAACCGCCGCATTGATTCGTCGCGCGCCCTGCAGCGCCTCGGCGTAACGCTCCGGTACCCCAGCTACCGCGAAGCGTTCACTCACTCCTCGACCCTCGCGCCTCAATCCTCTCCCGTGTGACCTGGCCCACCTCGCAGCTGCTGCTCTTCTCGAACGTGCTCAAGACCTTGGCTTGCTTCGGTTGCCATCGGCGCTCGGCGCCAACCCTAAACTGACGTTTTCGCGCCATGCTGCGACAAGAACCGGCCAGGAGCGGGCAACGGTCCCATGCTACTTTCAGTCCGAAGCCCATGATGAGCGCGCTGGAAAAGCAGGCCGCAAGCCTATTTACCGTCGGTTTCTATGGAAAATCTGTGACCGACGACCTTTCGGGGCTGCTTGCCCGGGGCGTCGGCGGAGTCATCTTCTTCGCGCGCAACGTTGGCACGCCCGAAGAAGTGCTGGAGCTAACCCGCGACATCAAGCGCGTGGCGGCACGCCCGCTGGTGCTGGCCATCGATCAAGAAGGCGGCCAAGTCGCGCGCCTACGTCAAGGCTTTACCGCTTTGCCGCCCATGCGCGCCGTCGGTGCAACCGGCAGCCCCATGCTTGCCCGCGAGCTCGGCATGCTGATCGGCCGCGAGCTGCGCGCCGTCGGCTTCGACATGAACTACGCGCCAGTGCTCGACATCGATACCAACCCCGACAACCCGATCATCGCCGCGCGTTCGTTCGGGCGCACACCGGAGCTGGTGACCGAGTTGGGCCTGGCCTTGGCGGCTGGTTTGCAAGAGGTGGGCGTGGCCGCGTGCGGCAAGCACTTTCCAGGTCACGGTGACACTAGCCAAGACTCACACCTCGAGTTGCCCAAGCTGCCGCACGCCATGGACCGGCTCGAGAAAGTCGAGCTGGCGCCGTTCCAGGCCGCCGCCAGAGCTGGCATTGCGTCATTCATGACCGCGCACGTCATCTTCGAAGCCGTGGACTCAAAGTACCCGGCCACCATGAGCCGCGCGGTCTTGACCGGCATTTTGCGAGAAAAGCTGGGCTACGACGGCATGGTGGTAACGGACGACGTCGAAATGAAGGCCATCGCCGACAACTACGGCGTCGAAGACGCGGTGCTCCTGGGCTTGGGCGCTGGCGTCGACCATTTCTTGTGCTGCCACACCGCGGAGCTGACACACCGTGCCATCGACGCCATCGTGCGCGCCGTGGAGAGTGGCAAGCTGAGTCAGGCAGCGCTCGACACCGCCACGCGGCGTTTCGCCCACGTGCGTTCGCGCTTCGCGCAACCCGTCGGCAGCGCGGCTGGCCTGGGCACGCTGCGTAGCCCCCAGCACCTAGCGCTGGTCGAGCGCATTCTGGGCGCCGTCGACACGAAATTGTCCGAGGTCGGCAAAGACCCGACCGAAATCATGGAACAAATCCGCGTCGAGCGTGAACGTGCGCGCGCGCAGCACTGACGACGAGCCGCCTCAAAGCGGCTGTAGCGTGCCGGCCTTGCACGCAAAGCTGCGTGTCGTCAGGCGCGAGGCCGCTAGATAAACGACCACCAGGCTCTTGCCCGTCCAGCCGGCGCGCGCGCCGGTGGGCAACAAGTTTGCTGGGATGATTGCCTGCAAATTGGCACGCGGCTCGCGCAGCGTGAGCGCGAATCGGCCTTGGCGTAAGAGCGCCCGCTCGGGCGTACAGCTAATGCGCAAGGCGTCGACGTACTCGGGCTCTACCTTCTCGTCGGCTAGTGGCACCGGTACGGCTTTGCGCTTGCCGTGACAATCCGCAACCAGCCACGGCCTGCCTGCGACGTCCAGCGTACCGAGCGGCAAGCAGCCTTGGAGCAGCGGCTCGGCGCGCGCATACTCGGGCTCGTACTGGATGCTGAACATGGTCGTGACCGGCTCTGTGCCCTCGCGCGTGCACACTCCGTAGTGAAAGCGACCAGCCGAGACGGCCAGCTCGACTGAGTGCGACGCGCACGGCACCGGCACCGACAGCGGCAGCCCAGTGGTTTCCGACACGCCAGCGCGCAGCCGACGAAACGAGAAGCCCACGCAGGGCCCAGCTTGCGGGTCCACGCAGGGCGCCTCGAGCCCGCGCCACATCACCAGCGCGCGATCACGCGTCTCCTCGGCGGCGATCGCAAGGTTGCCGCGTGCCGACTCGGCGGACATGGCCGCTGGCCCCAAATCCAACAGCGTGGGCGGGGTCGCGCCGGTAACAACCGTCCCCACCGCCCGCGCTTCGACTTTCCCTTGCTCGACCCAGGCCAGCGCCAATTGTTCGCCGATGAACGTGGCCGCCAAATCCGTCACTTTGCCCAGCGTACGCTGCGGCAACGGCACACGGAGGGCTGGCCCGCGCAAGCTGCCGTCTTGCGCGACGTCTGCCTGGAACAACCAGCCAGCCGTATTTGTGGCGCTGGCCCACAGCAGCCGCAGGCCTTCGGGGCGCGCCGTAAGCTCGAACGCCGAAGCCGAGCTCAGCTCGTCGTCCGCGACGACGTGGGGCGTAGCGCTGGCGCTGAGCGACGAGCTTGGGCTGGGCACGGCTCCGCCATCCGAGGCCTTGCCGCAAGCCGCGGACGCGAGCGCCAGCAGCAGCAAAGACATCGAGGCGTGGCGCATGGCTCGCTCAGGGATTCTTGGGGCGCGCCGCCGCTACGCTGGCGGTTCGGTAATCAATCGAACCAACTCGTCAGCGCTCAATTTTTCTGCCTGGGCCCCGCCGTCCAGCAGTGTGCGCGCTAGGCTGCGCTTCTTCGCGTGCAGCTCGACTATCTTCTCTTCGATCGTGTTCTTCGTGATCAAGCGATACACGGTGACGCGGCGCGTTTGACCGATGCGGTGCGCGCGATCCGTCGCCTGTGACTCGACAGCCGGGTTCCACCATGGGTCGAGGTGAATCACGTAGTCCGCGGCCGTCAGGTTCAAGCCGAAGCCGCCCGCCTTGAGGCTGATCAGAAAGAGGCTGGCGCTGCCATTCTGAAAGGCGTCGACGCGCTTCTGGCGCTCCGCCTGCGGCGTCGAGCCGTCGAGGTATTCGTAGGTAACGCGACGCTCCTCCAGCTGCTCACGCACCAGGCCCAAGAAGTCGACGAACTGGCTGAACACCAGGGCACGGTGGCCATTTTCGCGCAGCTCCTCGACCAGCTCCAAGAAAGCCGAAATTTTCGAGGACTCGAGGTCCGCGTCGGGAAACACCAAGCGCGGATGGCAGCAAAAGCGACGCAGCCGAGTGATCTCGGCCAAGACCTCGATTTTGTTTTCGCGCTTGCCCCAGGCCGTAAACAGCTTGTCGTGAATTTGCTTGCGCAAAATCGCGTAGCGCGCCGTTTCGTCGGCCGACAGCTCGACCTCGTGCGAAAGCTCGGTCAACGGCGGCAGCTCTTGCAGCACGTCCCGTTTCAAGCGGCGCAGCACGTACGGCTGAATCACGCGCCGCAGCAGCTCTTCGGGCGTCTGCCCGCCGTCGCGCTCGATTGGCTTGACGAAGCGGCGATTGAAGTCGGTGAAGTCGCCCAGCAGGCCCGGGTTGATGAAGTGGAAGATGCTCCACAAATCGGCGGCGTGGTTCTCGACCGGCGTGCCGGTAGCGGCGATGCGCTGCTTGGCGTCGATGCGAAAGGCGGCCTGCGCGCGCAGCGACTGAGCGTTCTTGATGAACTGGGCTTCGTCCAGCACGGCAGTGCCCCAGCTGAGCTCGGCCAGCTTGGCTTGGTCCTGTTGCAAGAGCGCGTAGCTGCACACCAAAAGCTTGCCCTGCCCGCCTTCGCGCAGCTGGTCGAGCAGCTCGGCGCGGCGCTCACCGGTGTATTCCAGCACTTGCAGGTCCGGCGCGAAGCGCCCAGCTTCGCGCGCCCAGTTGCTGCACACCGACGTGGGCGCTACCACCAGCGCTGGCCCGTCGGCGCGGCGCATCAGCAACAGCGCCAAAATTTGCACGGTCTTGCCCAGGCCCATGTCGTCGGCCAAACACGCTCCAAGGCCAAGCTCCGACAGCCGACACAGCCAGCGAAAGCCGTCGAGCTGATACGGCCGCAGCTCGGCTTGCAGCGTGGGCGGCACCTCGAAGCTCGTATTAGCGACGCTCTTGACCCGCTCCAGCCAGCCAATCGCCGCTGCGTCGAGCTCGAAACCGTCGCCGGTCAGCTCGTCGAGCGCGGCGACGGCGCCGGCGTGCAGCTGCAGCTCACCCTTGGACTTGGCGCGCAAAGCGCCCGCCGCAAGCGCCGAGATCACCCGTCGAATGCGCTCTTCCAGCTCGATGTAGTCGCCGTTCTCCAGCCGCACGAAGCGACCGCCGGCCAGCGCGGGGGCGTGCACCAGCTCGTTCAGCGTGACCTCGCTCACGTCGTCGATGCGCAGGCCGCCCGTGGCCAGGTACCAGCCCTTGTTGACGCGCAGCCGCCCGCGCAGCGCCGAGCGGCCGTCGCCGCGCAGCCGGAGCCGGTTGCTCTCGGGCCACTCCAGCTCGTGCCGCACGCCGCAGCCGCGCAGCTCCGACAGCAGCACCAGCACGGCTTCTTCACCCAACACCCAGTTGTCGACCTCGTGTGTGGGGCGCTCTTGTACTTGCTCTTCTGGCGCCTGCACCAAGGTAGGGCAGGCGGCGACCAGCTCGTCGACGGATGCGCGTTCGCGCTCGAAGTCGCGCTCACAGCGCAAGCGTTGCCCGGCACCCACGAAGCTGAGGCTGGTGCGACCAACGCCGGCGATGAAAAAGCGTCCTTGGCCGCCGAAGGGCCGCACGCCCGCCTGCACCTGCCAGGCGCCGGCGTGGAGCGCAAAGCGCAGGCAAGGCGTGGCGTCCGCTTCGACCAGCTGCTCGGCTCCAAGCTCCGGGCTCTGCACGTCGACGCTTTGCGCCAGCTTGCCCAGCACGCGCAAGACTTCGGCCTTTTGGGCGAGCGGCACGCGCACGCCATGGGGCAACACCCCAATCACGCGCTGCATGGCTTCGCTCACGCGGTAAACGACCAAGCGCTCTTCGCCCTCGGGCACCACGTTGACGCCTAGCTTGGCCCCGGCCGGCTCGACCACGACGCGGATGTAGCCGGCGTCTTCCTCGGCCTCGACCCGGCAGCTGCCGCGCACGACCTCGACGCTCGTGGTGCCGCGCGCGCCGTTTTGGACGCGCGGGTGACCGATCAGACGCTCGGCGGCCTCCGCCAAGAATTCCCGCCGACCCTCGACGATTTCGCGGGTAGCGTCCAAAA
>JAYUYU010000437.1:0-2121 GCA_043752365.1 Myxococcales bacterium
CCCGTCGGTGCTGTACGCCTCGTCCAACGACGGCTTCCTGCACGCGTTCAAGATCGCCCAGGTCGACGCCAGCAACGCCTCCGAGGACATGCAGGTCAAAACCAAGGCCACCAACGAGCTGTGGACCTTCGTGCCACCCGGCGCGCTGCCGGGTATTCCAGGGCTTTTTCCGGCCGCGCGCCAGCGGCTGCTCGACGGCACTCCGGCAATTAAAGAAGTCGTCGCCTCCGAGTACCCGGCCGGCACCACTTACAAGTTCAAGCTCGAGCGCACGCTCGACCAGGCGCGCGGCGGTACAGGCACCTGGCGCACCATCTTGGTCCAAAGCTACGGGACGCAGCACCCCGGCTACTTTGCCATCGACGTGACGGACCCCGTGCCGAGCAACACCACGGGACCGAAGTTCCTGTGGCAGCTCGTCACCGACAGCGCGGGCAATCAGTTGTTCGGCGACGGCGGCGGCACGCCACTCATCACGACCGTTTATCTGGACAGCAAGGAAGTGGCGGTCGCGATCCTACCGGGCGGCTACTCCAGCAAAGGCAGCACCGGCAACGCTCCGTGCTCGCGGGCCAAGACCGACTGGGGCAGCACCATCACCCCCGCACCGCGCACCCTAGTTCCCTGTTACGACAAGCCTGAGTCCGTCCACGCGCGCTCGCTCACCGTCGTCCGCCTCGACAGCGGCGAAATCTTGCGCACCTTCCGGCAAGCCGAGGCAGAAGTGCCAGGCCTCGTCGGCAAAAACGTGGTGACGCCAGCGTTCCTCGATTCGCCCATGACGGGCCAGCCCGTCGCCTTCCCCAACGACGTGGGCGGCGTAGCGGATCGCGTCTTCATCGGCGATCAGGACGGTGGCTTGTGGCGCCTCAACTTTGCCTCCCACGCCGGTACGACCAGCGACTGGACCATGGAGCTGTTCTTTGACAGTTTCCCTAACGATGGCAGCGATTTTACCCACGCCTGGAGCCACGGCCAGCCGATCACGACGGTCCCGATCATCTCGGTGGACCAGGTCGGCAACTTGACGGTGGCCTTCTCGACCGGCGAACAAGAGACCATCGGCGCTGATCCCGCCAAGCCGGCCAACTACGTGTGGGCGCTCAAGGAAATGCGCAGCGCAGACCGCACGAAGCTCACGCCCAAGGTCGCCTGGTACCTGGCGCTCACGGGCAGCGACTACTCCGGTGACCGCGTGATCGGTGAGATGGCGCTGTTCGCAGGCGATCTGTTCTTCTCGACCGTCGGTCCTGGCACCTCGAGCGACGCCTGCAAGTCGGGCAGCGGCAAGGTGTGGGGCATGCACTACATCGACAACACCGGTAGAGCCAAGGGCGCGGGTGGCGTCCCGTCCAAAACGCTCGGCAGCTTGATCACCGCCGCCGGCTACATCGACTCGTCGAAGCTCCTCGGCTCCAACCCGCACGCATTCTTGTCCGGCGCCACCGTCTCTCAGCAACCGACCTGCGACACTCCCGGCACGGCGGCGGACAGCGGCTACTTCGCCTACGGCGCCA
The DNA here is from genome assembly GCA_043752365.1 of Myxococcales bacterium. GTDB lineage: Bacteria > Myxococcota_A > Polyangia > Polyangiales > Polyangiaceae > PMG-095. The sequence goes on from JAYUYU010000437.1 coordinate 1,518, forward strand.
AGCCGACGGGCGGTGGCGTGACCCCCGGCAAGTTCCAGCTCATCGTACCGACCGGTGACCAAGTCTCCAGCAGCACTGAGGCCGGGATCACCCCGATTAAACTTGGCGGCAGTAACGGCGTCGCCATCGACTTGATCAAGCCTGCGGTGCCTTTGATCGTAGACTCTTGGGCCTCTATCGTCGAATAATCACGCCCAGTGCGAAATCGAGCGTGGCTCCTGCTCGGCTCATTCGGCCTGCTTTTCGCGGGCTGTTCGGGTAAGCGCGCCGCGCCTGCGCCCGCTGCATCCGCGGTAAGCACGCCAACGGCATTGCCTCTCGATCATCTCGCACCCGGCGAGCTCGCCGCGAGCAAGACGGAGGTATACGGCTTCGTGGTGCCGCGCGGGATGGAGGTCGAGAGTCGCCTGCCCGATCGCGCCTACGTGAGCGGGCGCGTGTCGCCGGAGGCGTTGGCCAACTACGTGCGCGAGCAGGTCGTGGTCTCGCACGTCGAGATCGGCGCCGCCCGCACCGTGTTCCCGATGGCGCGCATCAAGGCAGGCCCGGCTGACCGTGTGTTCAATCTCGAGGTCCTACCCGACGGCCCCCGCACGCGCCTCGT
>JAYUYU010000438.1:0-2115 GCA_043752365.1 Myxococcales bacterium
TCCTGGCCATTGGCAGGCAGTACCGCGAGAAGAAGCTGCCTTGCGATTCGCTGTGGCTGGACATCGGCTACATGGACGGTTACCGGGTCTACACCTGGAACAAAGAGCGCTTCAGCGACGTGCCGAAGATGATGAAGGCCGCCGAGGCCGACGGCTTCAAGGTCATCACCATCGTGGACCCGGGCGTGAAGTTCGACCCGGGCTACTCGGTGTTCGAAGAAGGCCGCGCCAAGGGCGTGTTCTGCAAGACGGAAGCCGGCAAGCTATACGTGGGCCAGGTGTGGCCGGGTCGCACCGTTTTCCCTGATTTCACGCTCGAAAAAACCCGCAGCTTCTGGGCGGACCTGACGGTGAAGCACCTCAGCCAGGGCAGAGCCGGCATTTGGAACGACATGAACGAGCCGGCTACCGGCGACGTCGAGCCGTTTAGCATGCGCTTCGACCGCGACGGGCAGAACTATTCGCACGAACGCTTTCACAACCAGTACGGCCTGCTGATGGCCATGTCGACCGTCGAAGGCTACAAGCGCTTCGACCCGAACGCGCGCCCGTTCATTTTGAGCCGCGCGGGCTTTGCCGGCATTCAGCGCTACGCGGCGCAGTGGTTGGGAGACAACTACTCGGACTGGGAGCACCTGCACATGAGCCTGCCGATGGCGACCGGTCTCGGCATCTCGGGTCAGCCGTTCATTGGCGCCGACATTCCGGGCTTTGCCGGCACGCCCAATCCGGAGATGGCCGTGCGTTGGTTCCAGTACGGCACCTTGACGCCGTTCAGTCGCTGCCACGCCATCATGGGTGAGCCGGACCAGTACCCGTGGTCGTTCGGCGGGGCCGTGGAGAAAATTGCGCGCGAGTCGCTCGAGCTTAGGTACAAGCTTTTGCCGTATTTGTACGCAAAATTTTGGGAGGCCCACGAAACCGGCGCGCCCATCCAGCGCCCGCTTTTCTTCGATTTTCAGAACGACGCAACCGCGCGCGACACCGACGACCAGTTCTTGCTCGGCGACGCGCTGCTGGTGGCGCCGGTGCTGCAACCGGGGGAAATCGCCCGCAGCGTCTACCTGCCGAAGGGCACCTGGTACGACTGGCACAGCGACGTCGCGCACACGGGCGAGAGCTACATCAGCGCTGACGCGCCGCTCGAGCGCATTCCGCTGTTCGCGCGCGGCGGGTCGGTCATCGCTTGTCACGCCACGGCCTTGCAGTCGACCAGCGAGCACCAAGCGCCCGAGCTCGAGCTGCATTTGTTCGTGCCCAACGAAGACGGAGAATTCCGCTCTTTCTTGCATGAAGACGACGGCAAAACCAAGGCCCACGAAAAGGGCGCCTTCCTGCGGACCGCTTTCGTTGCGACCCGCAAGGGCAACGAGTTGCGCTTGCGCGCTTCGGTAAGTGGTCAGGGTTACGCGGAGCACCAGCGCCGCAGTTTCACGCTGGTTCTGCACGGAGCTGTCCAAGAAATCGAAGTCAACGGACACAAACTTCAGGCCACACCGGGTCGGGTCAAATTCGACAACCGCGGTGAGGCCTTCGACGCCGTGGTCAAGCTCGCTCACTGACGGATTTTCCCGCGGCTCATGCCGCTTGCCCGGAGACGTAACATGCAAAGCCGCACCAGCTATTCGCTCGTCACTTCGCTGCTTCTGACGGTTGCCTGCGCGTACCAAAACGCCGGCGCGGGCACCGACAACGAGGGTGGCAACCCCGACACTAACGAAGGCGGGTCGTCGGCGGCTGGCACGACCGCCAAAGCCGGCACGTCGAGCTTACCGCTTGCAGGCTCGGCCACCACCGGCAGCGCGGGCAAAAGCGCGGGCACCGGCGGCAAGAGCGCAGGCACCGGCGGCAAGGCTAGCAGCGGCGGCAAAGGCGGTAAGGCTGGCGCTGGCGGTGCCGACGCAGGCGCCGCCGGCGGGGACACCGGCCCCGTCAACATGCCGTTCGTCGGGCTGTCGGTAACCTTCAAGGCCGACAGCTCGGCAGACCCGGTCGACCACCTGGGCGGTGAGCTCCACGTCATCAACGAAACCGCTCAGCCGCTGTCGCTAGCCGACGTGAAGATTCGCTACTACTTCAGCAATGAGACCACGGCCGGCGGCGCCACCGTCATGA
>JAYUYU010000439.1:0-5657 GCA_043752365.1 Myxococcales bacterium
CACCCTTTCCGATACCCTGAGCCTGGCTTTTTCGGAGGAGCGAGCGCCGCGCTGGGTTCTGGTGTTGGCCGGCGCCGAGGTCGTGCTGGCGGAGCGGGCACGTTGGGGCAAGGGGCAATGGCTGCGCTTCGAGCTGGATACGCTGCTGCGGCGGCGTGACGCGAGCGCGCTTGAAGTCACGGCAGCGCTGCTGGCACGCGCCTTGTTGGTCCCGGCGAATGCAGGCGAAACCACACTGCACGATCGCTTGAGCGAAAGTTCGCACCAACACGCCGTGGGGGTCAGCGCCAACCTGAAGTTTGCGGCACGGGAGGCCGTGGAGCTTCTCGGCAACGAAGTGGTGCACTACGTGCGCACCACGAGCAAGAAGGCTCTGTACGGAGACCGCGCGGCACGCGAACTCACCGAAGAGTGCCTGGTCTATCTGTTTCGGCTCTTGTTCCTGTTCTACGCTGAAGCCCGCGCGGGCGAGCTGGGCAGCCTGCCGATGAAGGCGGAGGAGTACGCGCGCGGCTACAGCTTGGAGGTGCTGCGCGAGCTAGAGCAAGTGCCGCTAGCCTCGTCGGAAGCGCGCGACGGCTTCTTCTTCCACGAGAGCCTCGACAAGCTTTTCACGCTGGTCAACGGCGGCTTTGAGCCTTTCCAACCGGTCATTCATGGCATTGGCGATGTGAAGAAGGGGCTGCTTTCGCGCGGCTTCACGCTGACGGGACTGCATTCCACTTTGTTCGACCGTCGCAGCACGCCGCGGCTTTCGAGCGTGAAGCTTCGGAACGAAGTCCTGCAAAAAGTCGTCAGGCTGCTTTCGCTTTCGCCTGAAGGCCGACGCACAGGGAGCAAGGCCTGGGGCCGTGGCCGTATCAGCTACGCGCAGCTTGGGATTGGCGAACTAGGCGCGGTGTACGAGGGGCTTCTCAGCTACACCGGTTTCTTCGCCAAGGAGGTCCTGTATGAGGTTCACAAAGCCGGCGAGAAGGAGGCGGACGCGACGCACCAGAGCCACTTCGTGCCGGAGCGCGAGCTTGCCAAATACTCGACCGAAGAGCTGACCTTCAAGGATGCCGAGGACAACCCAACCCGTCGCCGCTACCCACAGGGCTATTTCATCTTCCGTCTCGCTGGGCGCGATCGCGAATCGAGCGCCAGCTACTACACGCCCCAGGTGCTCACCCGCTGTTTGGTGAAGTACGCGCTCAAAGAACTGACACAAGGCAAGACGGCTGATGAACTGCTCGCGGCGCGCATCTGCGAGCCGGCCATGGGCAGTGGCGCGTTCCTGGTCGAGGCGATCGACCAGATGGCGGATGCCTACCTCGAAAAGAAGCAGACTGAGCTGGGCGAGCGCATCGATCCGATCGAGTACGGGCTCGAAAAGCAGAAGGTGAAAGCCTTTCTCGCCGAAGAACGCTGCTATGGCGTCGATCTCAACCCCATGGCGGCGCGGCTTGCGGGCGTGAGCTTGTGGCTGGCGACGATGCACCAGCTGCAGGCGGCGCCAAGCTTTGGCGCACGGCTGCTGGTCGGTAATTCGCTGGTAGGGGCGCGCTTGGCGGTTTTCCTCCCCGAGGACTTTCAGGACGACGCGCGACTGGCAGCAGCGCTCAGCAAGGCGCTGAAAGGACCCGAGGAATCGGTCGAGGACCGTGTGCGCAGCGTGCTCGACGGTTGGGCCAAGGAAGCGCCCGAGCCTGTCGCCCAATTGCGCGAGGAGCTAGACGCGCTGGCCGTTCCCGAGCCGGAAGGCGAGGACGCGGCCGAACCCGACGAGGACGCGGCAGCAGAGGAGAGCGATGACGCGACGGCTGATCCCAAGGTGCTCATCAAATGGGCGAAGTCCGCGGTCTCGCGGCTGAAGCGCGCGCGTTGGTTGCGTCTTTCGCCTCGACCACTGACGGTGGAGCAGGTCGTGAACGGGACGCGGCCGCGCGGCAGCGTCTACGCCTTTTTGTTGCCGCACCCCGACATGAGCCCGTTCGAGGCTGATAAGGCCTTGAAGGCGCTCGCGCCTGAGGCTTTAGAGAAGCTGAAGGCATGGCGCAACGGCGTCCTCGAGCCCGTCGAGCCAGCGGAGCGCGAACGCCTCGGCAAGCTCTCGGACGCCGTCGACGAACGCTTTCGGAAGGCCGCGACGCAGCGCGAGGAGCTACTCGAGCTGGTGCGCAGCAACGCCACGCCGTGGGGCCAGGGAGCACCGACCCGACCGCCGCGCGGCTTTCTGCCGGTGGATGCGCGCGAAGCGTATGTCCAAGCCGCGAAGGGACCGGACAAGGCGTATTCGCAGCTCAAGCGTGTAATGGACCTGTGGGCGGTTTTGTGGGCGTTTCCGCTGCACGCAGCGAGCGTGCTGCCTACGCGCAAGGCTTGGCAAACTGCGGTCGAAGACGTGCTGGGCGTGGCACCCGGCGAGCTTCCGAACGACACCGAGCAGCTCGTGTTGCCTCGCGGATCGGCGGCAGACGAAGATGCTGATGAGACGGAGCCCACCAGCCTGTGGGAACTGGTCGAGCGCGTGGCGGTCGAATTGCGACCGCTGCACTGGGAGCTCGAAGTGCCGGAAGTGTTCCTCCGCGGCGGGTTCGACCTCATCGTTGGAAACCCGCCATGGGTCAGGCTGGACTGGAACGAGCAAGGGTTGCTGGAGGAGATGGAGCCTCGGCTCGCTCTCGATCAAGCCGATGCTAACGCAACATCGAGACGCCGAGAAGAAGTCCTCAGCAGCCCGGAGCGCCTGCGTACCTACGTGCGTGAAGCGTCGCTCCTGATCGGAACCCAATCGTTTCTAGGTAAGGGAGCAAACTATCCCGCGCTTCGAGGTCTTCGAACGAACCTCTACAAGTGCTTTGTTGTTCGCGCCTGGTGGCTCTCACAGGACAAGGGCGTTACAGCGCTCATTCATGAAGATGGCATATTTAATGAGCCAAAAGGCGGCCCACTTCGTGAAAGTGTCTATCGGCGACTCCGGTACGTTTTCCGGTTCAAGAACGCCTTTAAGCTATTTCGTGAGATAGGCAACGTACGGGCTTTCGCGTTAACGATATTCAGCGCCCCCGGGCGAATCTCGTTCGCAAGCTGCGCAAACCTCTTCCACCCGTCGACGATCGATCGTTGCATGAACCACGATGGCGCCGGACCAGTCCCGGGCATCAAGACTGATCGCGGTGAATTCGAAATTGATGGCCACAAGAGCCGCCTTGTCGCTATCACCGAAATGGAACTCCAAGCGCTGGCCGAACTGTTCGAGCACAGACTAACTGTGACCAGTCGGGCACGGTTACCAATCGTCCACAGCCAGGAGGCGCTGCAAGCGCTTGGTCGACTTGCACAGTACCCGCGAAAGCTCAGGGATCTCGGAAGTCACGCGCTATCCACCACCATGTGGAACGAGACGACCGCCCAACGCGATGGCACTATCAAAAGGCAGGTCTCCTTTCCTAGCGAGCCGGGGGGCTGGGTTCTATCTGGTCCGCATTTTCACGTCGGCGCGCCCTACAACAAGACTCCCAACCCTAACTGCCTAAATCACCGCGACTACTCCCTTGTTGATCTCGAGTCGCTCTCGGACAGCTACCTACCACGAACAAACTACGTCCCCGCTTGCGACCCAGCTACATACCTCGCGCGTACTCCCCGGGTCGCCGGACACCGTTTCACTCAGTTGTATCGACATGTTCACCGCGAGATGGTCGATATCACTTCGGAGAGGACACTCATCTCTGCGCTTCTCCACCCCGGACCTGCACACATCTATACCGTTGTATCCATCGCGATCCCTGGGGACCTGCGAACGCTGTGCGGATTCTCGGCGTTGACCGGAAGTCTCGTGGTCGACTACATGGTGCGCGCTCGCGGTGCTGGCCACCTGCAGTGGCGACACGCTCAGTTGCTGCCTTTGGCGGCAACGCCGTCAATTGAATCTGCACTCATCTCGCGCTGGCTGCGATTGAATTGCCTGACAGCTTACTACACTGAGGCGTGGGACGGCCTCTGGCGTACTCTGCCGCTCGCGGCTTGGTCGCTACCCGACGCTCGCCTTTCTGCTTGGCCTCAACCTTTCATCGCATGGAGTCGGGGCAACGCGCTCAGGCGGGCATTCGAACGCCGATGGGCGCTCGTGGAAATTGACGCTTTGGCTGCACTCGAGTTGGGTTTGACACTCAAGGAGCTGCAAACTCTCTATCGCACTCAATTTCCAGTGTTGCGCGACTACGAACGCAACACCTGGTTCGACAAGAACGGACGCATAGCATTCACATCGAGCATGGGTCTCGTCGGGGTTGGTCTCAAACGCAAGAGCTTCGAACAGTGGCAGCTGCATCTACGCGATGGCGCGCCACTTCCTCCCGATTTTGACAAGAAGAATCTGGAGCCGCCGTTCGAGGTCCGCGACCGCGAAGAGGACATGGCCACGGCGTACGAGTTTTTCGCGAGCAAGCTCGGGAGCCCAGCGTGATCCCTTGGGCCGTCGCGCGCGAGGTTCGCGGCACGCTGCTCGACTATTTGCGCAGCACGTGGGGGCTCACCGAGGCGGGCTTCGAGTCGGCGTTGTTCGACTTTCTATCGGGCCCCGAGGGCCTGTTTCAGGGGCCATTTCTGAAGCTGGGATTGCCGTTTGCGCCGGCGCCCGCGGGCGTGGCAGCGCCGATTGAGATCACGCCCAAGTTTCCGCCCCACTTGCATCAGCTGCAGGCGTGGCAGCGGCTTTCGAGTCGCGCGCAAGAGCCGCGGCCGACGCTGATCACGACCGGAACCGGCAGCGGCAAGACGGAGTGCTTCCTCTATCCGATTCTGGATCACCTGCAGCGTCGGACGAACGCGGGCGAGCGCGGCATCAAGGCGCTGGTGCTCTACCCTATGAACGCGCTGGCCTCCGACCAAGCGGCGCGCTTCGCGCAAGCGATTCACAGCGATGAGCGACTGCGCGGCAAGTTGCGGGTAGGCTTGTTCGTGGGCGGTGCGGGGCGCTATCGCGAGATGGGTCGCGATCACGTGATTGACGACCACGAGACGCTGCGCAGCAACCCGCCCGACCTGCTGCTGACCAACTACCGCATGCTCGACTTCTTGCTCCAGCGGCCCAAAGACAGCGCTCTCTGGCATCACAACCAGCCAGGTACGCTGCGTTACCTGGTACTGGACGAGCTTCACACGTACGACGGAGCGCAGGGCACGGACGTGGCCTGCCTGATCCGCCGACTCGGGCACCGACTCGGTGGTGCCGAAACTCTTTGCGCGGTCGGAACAAGCGCAACCGTCGGCGGTAGCTACGACACACGTCGCGAGCTACTGGCTTTCGCTGGCAAACTCTTTGATCAGCGTTTCGATGAAGACGCCTTCATCGGCGAGACGCGGCTTGAGCCCAGCGACCTTTTTGCGGAGGCGGCAAGCGCCGAGCAGTACCCGGAATCAGCCCTGGAGCCCGAGCCCGGTGAAGAACTCGTGCCCTACGTGACGCGCGTCGTCAGGGCCATGCTTCCCGCAGCCGACGCCGAGCGTGCGATCGCGACTGCCGAATGGGATCGCGTCGCGCTCGGCCGAGCAGCGCTACGGCTACCGCTCGTACGCGCGCTGATTCGCGCGGCCAACGGCGTGCCGCGCTCTGCCGCGGATCTCGATACGGAGCTCAGCCGCGAGCTACCAGGCTTTGCAGCGCTACCCGC
>JAYUYU010000440.1:0-5656 GCA_043752365.1 Myxococcales bacterium
CCAGCCCGCAGGTCGAGCTAGCCTTGCGCGCGCAGTACGGCGTGCCCAAAAATGCCAGCCAGTTCTTCGCCATCTACATGCGGCGGTTGCTGGTGGAAGGCACGCTCGGTCCGTCGATCAAAGTGCAAGGCCGCACCGTCGAACAACTGATTGCGCCGGCCTTCCCGGTCAGCCTCTCGCTCGGCTTGCTGGCCCTCACGCTCTCGGTAATTATCGGGCTTTCTTTGGGGGTTTTGGCGGGGCTCAAGCGCAACTCAGCTGCCGACTATTTGAGCATGGGCTTGGCACTTGTCGGCATCTCGCTGCCAAGCTTCGTGATCGGCGCAACCGCGATGATCGTCTTCTCACTGTGGCTCGGTTGGCTGCCAGTAGCCGGCTGGGGCAGCTACCAGCACCTGATCATGCCGGCGTTCGCGCTGTCGCTCCCCAGCGCCGCCGTGATCGCCCGGCTCTCGCGCAGCGGCATCATCGAGGTCATGCAGCAAGATTTCGTGCGCACGGCGCGCGCCAAAGGCCTACCTGAAAGCTGGGTCGTCGGTCGCCACGCATTGCGCGGCGCGATCATCCCCGTCGTCTCTTACTTGGGTCCAGCGGCCGCGGCGATCATGACCGGTTCGTTCGTGGTCGAGGTGCTGTTTGGAATCCCCGGGATGGGGCAATGGTTCGTGAAGGGCGCCATCAACCGTGACTACTCGGTCGTGCTCGGCACAGCCATCGTCTATTTTGGCCTCGTCATCTTGTTCAACCTGCTGGTTGATCTGGCGTATGCGTGGCTCGACCCGCGCGTGCGCGAGGAGCGAGCTTGAGCCAGAGCAAAGCCGAACAGCGCAGCCCGTTTCAGCTGGCGTTTCAGCGGCTGTTGCGCAACCGGGTAGCAGTCGCGGGCGCTATCGTCCTGGTCTTGATGAGTCTGGCGTGCTTGCTGTTGCCCTGGCTTTTGCAGCTCGATCCGAACCGCACGCAGCCCGCCCTGCGCAACTTGCCACCCTCGCTTCGGTTTCCATTCGGCACCGACAGCGTGGGGCGCAACGTATTGGCGCGCGTATTGGTGGGTGGCCGCGCGTCGTTGCTGGTCGGCCTCGCCAGCACCGCCGTTTCGGTGCTGGTCGGGGTCAGCTACGGCGCCGTGGCAGGCTTTTACGGCGGCAAGGTCGACGACGCCATGATGCGCTTCGTCGATTTCTTGTACGGCCTGCCGTACATGTTCTTGGTCATCCTGATCATGCTCATGTTCTCGGAGAACGCGCGCGGCGAAATGCTGCCGGTGTTCTTGGCGCTGGGCCTGGTGCAATGGTTGACCATGGCGCGCATCGTGCGCGGCCAAGTACTGACGCTACGCAATCGAGAATTCGTGCTCGCAGCCGAGCTCTTGGGCGCGAGTGACGTACGCATTTTGGTGCGGCACGTGCTGCCCAACGTGGTCGGGGTGATCGTCGTTTACGCCACTTTGATGGTGCCGTCGGTGATCATCCTCGAGTCTTTTCTGTCATTTTTGGGCTTGGGCGTGGCGCTTTCGTGGGGGCAACTAGTGTCCGACGGCGTGGCGGTCGTCAACCCCGTGCGCTCCTACTGGTGGCTGCTGTTTTGGCCGAGCGCCTTCTTGGGCCTCACGCTGTTGAGCCTCAACTTCATCGGTGATGGCCTGCGTGACGCCCTCGACCCGAAGGCCAACACATGAGCGAGCGCGTCAACACCGACGTGCTGAAGGTGCGAGACCTGGGGGTCAGCTTCGTCACACGCGACCATACCGTGCGCGCCGTAGAAGGCGTCAGCTTCGACTTGGCACCCGGGGAGGTCGTGGGCCTGGTCGGTGAATCGGGATGCGGCAAAAGCGTGACCAGCCTGAGCATCCTGGGCTTGCACGAAAAGCCTGCAGGTCGCGTCACCGGCAGTATTCGGCTGGGCGAGCAAGAGCTGCTGGGACTGCCCAACGCCGAACTGCGCCGAGTGCGCGGTAACCGCATCAGCATGATTTTTCAAGATCCGCTGACCAGCCTCAACCCGTACCTGCGCGTCGAAGAGCAGCTGGGCGAAGTGCTGGAGCTGCACCTAAACTTGAAGGGGCCGGCGGCGCGCGCGCGCATGCTCGAAATCCTGAAACAGGTCGGAATCCCAGGCGAAGAGCGGCTGCGGACGTACCCGCACCAACTATCAGGCGGCATGCGTCAGCGCGTTTGCATCGCCATGGCGCTTTTGTGCAACCCCGAAGTGTTGATCGCCGACGAGCCGACCACGATGCTCGACGTGACGATTCAATCTCAAATTTTGGCGCTGTTGAGCGAGCTACGGCGGCAGCGTGGCATGTCGATTCTGTTCATTACGCACGACTTGGGCGTGGTGGCGGAGCTGTGCGACCGCGTGGTCGTCATGTACGCAGGCCGCATCGTCGAGCAGGGGCCGACGGCCGAGCTGTTGAGCAAGCCGCTTCACCCCTACACCGAGGCGCTGCTACGCAGCACGCCGCGCGTCGAGGTCAAGGGCGGGGGGGAGCTGTATCCCATCCCCGGCTTGCCGCCGCGCTTGTCGGGTGAAAAGCTGACCGAATGCGCTTTCGCGGCGCGCTGCACGCGCGTTCGCGAGGGCTGCCGCGACGGTGAGCCACCGCTCACGACCACCTCGAACGGTCGCCTACGCCGCTGCATCGTCCCGGTCGCCGAGATGCTGGAGCGCCGATGAACGGCCAACAGCCACTGCTCACGGTCGAAGATTTACGCGTGCATTTTCAGGTGGGCGGCAGCACGCTGCGCGCCGTCGACGGCGTCGATTTCCAGCTTTTCCCCGGTGAAACTCTGGCATTGGTGGGCGAATCTGGCTGCGGAAAGTCCACCCTGGCCAAGGCTCTGGTCGGCCTGAATCCGATCACGTCGGGCGGGGCTAAGCTGCACGGCGACCCCATCACCGGCATCTCGCGCAAAGCGCTGCGGCGCTTCCGCGGCGAGCTGCAGCTCATTTTTCAGGACCCTTACGCCAGCCTCAACCCCCGCTTTACCATCGCCGAAACGCTGGGCGAGCCGCTCTTGCTGCATGCCAAAGCCACCCGTCAAAACGTCGACGCCAAGGTGTGTGAGCTGCTGGCGCAAGTCGGACTCGATACCGAGCTGCGCCAGCGCTACCCTCACGAGTTCTCGGGCGGCCAACGCCAACGCATCAGCATCGCGCGCGCGCTGGCGGTCGAACCGCGCCTGCTGCTGTGCGACGAAGTGACCTCTGCGCTCGACGTCTCGATTCAAGCGCAAATTTTGGACTTGCTGCGGACCATCCAGCGCCAACGCGGGCTGTCGTATTTGTTCATCACGCACGACTTGGGCGTCGTGCGCTACATCGCGCATCGCGTGGCCGTCATGTACGTCGGGCAAATCGTCGAGCTGCGCGACACCGAGAGCCTGTTCGAGGCCCCCGCGCACCCCTACACGAAGGCGCTGTTGAGCTCGATTCCGCGCGTTGCCCGCGCCGGTGGCGAGCGAAAACCCCTTGCCGGTGAGGTCCCCTCCCCCGCGCGCCCGCCGAGCGGCTGCCGCTTTCACCCGCGCTGCCCCGAGGTCTTCGAGCGCTGCCCGCGCGAAAGCCCGCGCCTGTACAGCGTCGGACAGGCCGCGGCGGAGGCGGGCCCCACCGACCTGGGACCGCTTCCACCGGGCCAGAGTCGCTGTTTTTTGAGCGAATAGTGCTGAGCAACGAGCGAACCGTCTCGGGCTTCGGGCGCCCAGGCTGCTAGAAACTGCGGATGCGTTCCATCGTGCTCGGGCTGTCGCTTTGCCTGGGCCTAGCCGCCGCGGCGTGTGGGCATGAGCGGCCGAACATCAGCGCCGTACCAAAGCACCAACCGGGGGCTAATCCGTTCCGGGGCAACAAACTGTTTGTCGACCCCAACATGCATTCGGTCAAGCAGGCCGACGCCTGGCGCGCGCAGCGGCCGGACGACGCCGCGCTGATGGATAAAATCGCGACTCAACCGCAAGCTGAGTGGCTTGGTGAGTGGAGCGGCGCGGTCAAGCTGTTCGTGCGCCAGAAAATGACCCAGTACGCCGAGTCAGGCGCGATGGGCCTGTTCATCGTTTACAACGCTCCCGATCGCGACTGCGGCCAACACTCCAAAGGCGGCGCCAAGAACGGCGACGCTTACCTCGAGTGGATCGAAAAAGTGGCGACGGGCGCTGAAGACGGCAAGGCCGTCATGATCTTGGAGCCCGACGCGTTGGGCCTGCTCGAAAAATGTAGCGTCAAGTCGAAGCACGCCGAGCGTTACAAGCTGCTGGCAGACGCCATTCGCATCTTCAAGGCCCGCCCCAACATCCACGTGTACTTGGACGCTGGCAACGCGCGCTGGCTGCCGCCCGAGCAAATCGCAGCGCACTTGAACGCCGCCGGCCTCGAATACGCCGACGGCTTCGCGCTAAACGTCTCGAACTACGTGGCGACCGACGAGACGCTGGCCTTCGGCAAGCGGGTCTCGGCGCTGACGGGCGGGGCACACTTCGTGATCGACACCGCACGCAACGGCAACGGCGCCGCCCCGGGCAACGAATGGTGCAACCCCGACGGCCGCGCGCTCGGCATTCCGCCGACCACCGACACCTACGAGCCGCTGTGCGACGCCTTCCTGTGGCTCAAGCGACCCGGGGAGTCCGACGGCGCCTGCAACGGCGGCCCCCGCGCCGGCGAGTGGTGGCCCGCCCAAGCGCTCGGCATGGCGAAGCGCTCGAGGTACTGACCCAGAACCTGATCGCGTCCCATGCTACGTTCCGCCTCCCAGAAATGTCCAACGTAGAACCTTTGAGCGCGTTTCGGCCTGTTCCTCGCACCGGCGTCATCTACGTCACGGTCGAGGCCCAGCGCGCCGGGTTCAAGCCGGAAGACCCAGCCTGGTGCAACCTCGGCCAAGGCCAGCCAGAAACGGGACCGCTACCGGGCGCGCCCGAGCGCGTTACCAAAATTTCGATCGAGAACCTTCACCAAGAGTACGCTCCGGTTGCTGGACTGTGGGAGGTGCGTGAAGCCGTGGCTGGTCTGTACAACGACCTGTATCGCCGCGGCATGCCGTCCAAATACAGCGCCGAAAACGTCGCGGTGTGCGGCGGCGGTCGCGTGTCCATCATGCGCGCCTGCGCCGCGATTGGGCAGATCAACCTGGGGCATTTCCTGCCGGATTACACCGCTTACGAAGAGCTGCTCGACATCTTCCGACGCTTCACGCCCATCCCCATTTTGCTCGACTCCGAGCGAGGCTACGACTTCTCGCTCAACGAGCTGCGGCGTGAGGTGTCGGGGCGCGGCCTGGGCGCGCTGTTGCTTTCGAATCCTTGCAATCCCACCGGCAAGGCCATCACGGGGCCCGAGCTGGCGTCCTGGGTGGGCTTGTCGCGCGAGCTGTCGTGCACGCTTCTGCTCGACGAATTTTACTCGCACTACGTGTGGAAGGACGGCCCGGCGCTGTTCAGCGCCGCCGAGTTCGTGGAAGACGTCGAGAAAGATCCAGTCGTCATCTTCGACGGCTTGACCAAGAACTGGCGTTACCCGGGCTGGCGCGTGACTTGGAGCGTTGGCCCAAAAAAGACCATCGAGTCCATGGCCAGCGCAGGCTCGTTCCTCGACGGCGGCGGCTCGCGCCCCATGCAAAAGGCCGCCCTAGAGCTGCTGAGCGCCGAGCACGCTCGCG
>JAYUYU010000441.1:0-5656 GCA_043752365.1 Myxococcales bacterium
CCGTTCGCGCGCTTACGGCCCGGGCTGGCGCTGTTGGGCCTGGCGCTGCCGGCGCTTGCCGGTTGGGGCTTCGCCCAGCTTGCGCCCATCTCGGTTGCAGACTTGGCGCAAAGCGCGGCTGCTATCAGCGCGCAGCAAGTGTCGCTTGGGCGCTGGGCTGCCGAGCAGCTGCCGCCCGACGCCAAGCTGGGCGTCAACGACGCGGGCGCCATCACGTTCTATTCCGGGCGACGCACCTTCGACGTCGTCGGCCTGACCACGCGCGGTGAAGCGCGCTACTGGGTGGCCGGCGCCGGCTCGCGCTTCGAGCACTACGAGCGCCTGTCGCGCGCGGAGCTGCCGACGCACTTCTTCGTCTACCCGGAGTGGTTCGGTGTTCCGAGCCTGCTCGGCCCCTGCCTCACCGAACGGCGAGTGGACGGCGCAACGATTTTGGGCGGCCCCGTGATGGTGGCTTGCCAGGCCGACTACTGGAGCCTTGGCTCCGGCGCGAAACCAACCACGGAAATGTGGGCGCCGCTGCTCGACGAGCTCGACGTCGCCGACTTGGAGAGCGAAGCCGCCCATGGCTACGTGCTCGGCGCCGCCAGCGCGCAAGCCAACGTGGTCGAGTCGGCAGGCGGCCGCGTCGACGGCGGCCGCGGGCAGCGGCTGCGCGAGTCCTTTCGCTTGAAGGTCGAGCGCGGGGGCTCGTTGGTCATGCGGGTCACGGCGCCTGCGGCGTCCAATGGCCGGGTCTTGCTCGCGGGCCAACACATGGCCAACGTCGACCTGGGCCGGGGTGACTTTCGCGAAGTCATCGTCACGGTGGGCCAGTTTGACGGGGTACAGGACGTGGTCGTCGAGTGGAGCCAGCCCGTCACCCTGCTGCATTACTGGTCGTTCGGCCGCGTGCTATAGCGGCCGTCATGCGCCTGCGTACCCTCGGTAAAACGGGCATCGAGATCCCCGAGCTGTGCCTCGGAACGTGGGGGCTGTCGGGCGACGGCTACGGCCCGGTCGACGACGCCGAACAGGACCAAGTCATCGAGCGCGCGCTCGGCTTGGGCCTCACGGCCTTCGACACTGCCGACGCCTACGCCAACGGTGCGATGGAGAGCCGACTCGGGCGGTTGCTGGCAGCGCACCCCAGCGCGATCGTGATCACCAAAGTTGGCACCGATCGCTCTGCCACACCGCCCATCAAGCGCTTCGACGCGGAGCATCTGCGCAAAGCCGCGCACAGCTCGAAAGAGCGCCTCAAGCGTCGCATCGACGTACTATTGCTGCACAATCCGTCCAGCATTGCTTTGGACAAGCCGCACGTGGCCGAGGTGCTGAACGCGCTAGTCGACGACGGCACGATTCGGACCTGGGGCGTCAGCATCGGCAACGCCGAGGTCGGCAAGCTCGCCATCGAGCGCGGCGCTCAGGTACTGCAGCTGGCGTACAGCGCGTTTCATCCGCAAGACTTGGAGGGCGTCGTCACGCTGGCCCGTGAAAAACAGGTCGCCCTGCTCGGGCGCTCGGTGTTGGCGCACGGGCTGTTGTGCGGACAATGGCCGAACACCAAGCAGTTTCCCAGCGGGGATCATCGGCGCGATCGCTGGACGGGCGATGATTTTCGTAAGCGAATTTCGCAGCTGACTGCCATCCGCCCCAGCGTGACGGGCGACGTGACCAGCCTACGCGCGGCCGCGCTGCGCTACGCGTTGTCGCAGCCCGCGCTCAGCTCGGTCGTGATCGGCCCGCGCAGCGCCGTGCAGCTCGACCAACTGGTGCGCGACGCCGGCAAAGAGCCGCCGTATTTGAGCGATGACTCGCGTAGCGCGCTCGAGCGGCGACTCGCCAACGTGGGAATCAAGCCGTGAACGCCGAGCTCGCCGTTCTGCTGCGCATCGCCAGCGAAGCCGCCAAGGTGGTGATGTCCGTGTACGGACGTCCCTTCGACGTCGACTATAAAGGCCCGCAAGATCCGGTCACCGACGCTGATCGACTCGCCAACGCGTTGATCTGCGAGCAGCTGGAGCGCGAATTTCCGGGTGTGCCCATCGTGGCGGAAGAGAGCGACCCGGCTACGTTCGAACATTTCCGCAAGTTCGATCGCGTATTCTTCGTGGACCCGGTCGACGGTACGCGCGAGTTCGTCGACAGAAACGGCGAATTCGCGGTGATGATTGGCTTGCTCGAAGGCGCGCGCGCCATCGCCTCGGTCATCGACGCGCCCGCGCGCGGCGACGTCTTCGCCGGCTGGGTCGGCCAAGGCGCATTCCGGATTCGCGCTGGCAAGACACAGGCGATCACGGTCAGCGACGTCGCGGACGTCTCGCAGGGTCGCTTGGTCGGCTCGCGCTCGCACCGCGGCCCGCTGCTCGAACGTGCGCTGGCGCGCCTGAACCCGCGCGAAGTGTTGGTGATGGGCAGCGCCGGCCTGAAGGGCACCCTGGTGGCAGCCGCCGAGGTCGAGGCCTACGTGGCGCCGGGTTACGCGGGCAAGCGCTGGGACGCCTGCGCGACCGACGCGCTCGTCACCGCCGCCGGCGGCAAGCTCAGCGACACCCACGGCGACACCATCGACTATCGCGCGCCCTCGCTGAGCAACGACCGCGGGCTCATCGCCAGCAACGGCCGAGTGCACGAAGCCCTAGTCAACGCCTTCGTAGATTTGCGCGGAGCCTGAAGCGCAAAGCCTGAGGGCGAAGGCCCAGCGGCCCAACCCCCGAGTTTCCCCGCGCCTGCTGGCCAACCTGCGAGACCGTCGAGGTAGGACCCCTTTACCAACGCAAAACCACGTCGCAATCGCGACAAGGTTTCGCCAATGATTTCGCGGCCCGCGTCGACCGAGCTGACGTTGTCCAAAATGCGACTGCTCCCACGCCGCGCGAGCCGCGAAACACGGGGGGAGGGTCGAGACACACCCGAACGCGAACTGACACCCGAAGTGGGGGACGACGCAACGGCGCGGGGGTGGCGGGCGCAGGCGGTGAGGTGAGGCGGGTCGTGAGGTTGCGTGCGCGTGGTGTGCGTTTGGTAGGGTCGCGGGCGGCGGCGGTAACGAACGCGGGCGGGTAGTCGCATTTTGGACAACGTCATGCCAAGGCGGGGGCGCCCTGACTTTATTAGGGAAAGGCTGTCGCAAGTGCGACATGGTTTGGATCGCGGAAGGGGTGCTTGCCGTGAAAGCCAGGGGGCCGCGTTTTGGTGGGCGGCCCAGCTGGGCCGCGGCAACTGGGCCTACATGCGGGCGGCGCAAAGTCTGGGTGCGGGGCGAGGCGCGGACTAAGCTTGGTGGCGTGACGGTTCGCGGCGGTTCTTTGCGGCCTTTGCCGGACGCGGTCGACGTGATCGTGGTCGGTGCCGGCATTATGGGCTTGGCGACCGCTTATCACCTGGCGAAGGAGCACC
The DNA here is from genome assembly GCA_043752365.1 of Myxococcales bacterium. Lineage (GTDB taxonomy): Bacteria > Myxococcota_A > Polyangia > Polyangiales > Polyangiaceae > PMG-095. The sequence continues at coordinate 3,385 of JAYUYU010000441.1, forward strand.
CGCGACGGCGCATTTTGGTGTTGGACGCGGGGTACCTGTGCGGTGGTGCGAGTGGGCGCAACGGCGGTGGCGTGCGGGCGCAGTGGTCGAGCGAAGCGAACGTGCGGCTCATGCAGGAGAGCCTGGCCATGTGCAAAGAGTTCGCGCACGAGCACCGCATCAACACGTGGTTCAGGCAGGGCGGATACTTGTTCTAGGCGCGCGACGAAAAGCGCGCGCAAGAGCTGACGACGAGCGTCGAGTTGCAACGACGCTTGGGCCTTGAAACGCGTTTGGTCGACGCTGGCGAAGCGCAACGCATCGTGCCGCAGCTGGAGCCGCGCGGAGTCTTGGCCGCGAGCTTCAACGCCAACGACGCCGTGGTGTTTCCTTGGCCGTTCGTGTGGGGTTACGCCGAAGGCGCGCGCGCGCTGGGCGTCGATATTCATACGTTCTGCAGGGTGCAGGCGGTCGAGACTTCAGGCGGCAAAGTCTCGGGCGTGGTGAGCGAGCGCGGACCCGTGCGGGCGCCGGTGGTCGTCAATGCGTGCGGCGCCTTCAGTCCAGAGCTGGCGCGCAGCGTTGGTGTCGAGCTACCGACGAAGCCGCACCGTCACGAAATTTGCGCGAGCGAGCCGCTCAAGCCGTTCCTGGGACCGCTGGTGGCCGATCTCGGCTCCGGACTTTACTTCTCGCAATCCACGCGCGGGGAAATCGTAGGCGGCATCGGCAACCCCAAGACGCCCGCAGGTCCCAGTCAGGCGTCGTCGCTGCGCTTCCTCGCGCTTTATTCGCGCGCGCTAATGGGCACGTGCCCGCAGCTGTCATCGCTGAAGATTCAACGCCAGTGGGCCGGGCTTTACGATCTTTCACCGGACCACGCTCCGATCGTCGGGCCGGTGGATGAGGCACCGGGGCTGTTCCTGGCCAGCGGCTTCATGGGGCACGGCTTCATGATGGCGCCCGCTGTCGGCAAGCGACTCGCGCGCGCCATCGCGACGGGCGAGACGCCTGAGCCTTTCGGAGCGTGGGCGTTCGGCCGGTTCAAGCGCGGCAGCACGCTTTCCGAGGCAATGATCATTGGCTGACGGCGCTGGCGCGACTTAACGCGTCGCGTTACCCACGAGCCCCTACAGTGTGGCTGTTTCGGCGTTCATTGACAGATTCGACGCTACCAGCGTACCGTCCCCACGCACGCGAACTCGGGGTTTTTGCGCGACTTTCTGGCGCATCCCCCTGCTTCACGGGGTCATTAGCTGTCCATTCGCCTATCCGTCTCGGGAGGAATTTCCATGCTGCGCTCCTCGCGTACTGTCGTGTCGCTCATCCGTTCGCTCGTTCTGGGCACCGCAACCACCACGACCGCCACGGTCCTGGTCGCATCCATGCTCGTCGGCTGCAAAGACGAGAGCCAGCCTGACTTCTGGGTCGAGAAGCTGAGCGACGCTACTTGGAAGGCGCGCGCCGTCCCCCGCCTCGAACTATTCTTCGAGGACGCCGCCGGCAAGAACGGCAACGACATCAAAGCCCCGGAGGTGCAAGCGCTGATCAGCAAGACCGTCGAGCCGCTGACCAACGCTTACGTCAACGACTACGCCAACCTCGACACGAAGACGCGCGTCACGCTGATCAAGCTGCTCGCTTCGTATCGCGACAAGCGCACCGAAAAGGCGCTCAAGAAGGCGTTCGAAGAGTTCGCGAAGAAGCCCGCGACGGCCAAGGACGAGAGCGACATCAAGTGGGCGGCGAAGGCTGCCGCTGACCTGAAGCTGGAATCGCTGGCGGTGCCGATGGTCGAGGCGTTCGTCAAGCTGCGCGCGAGCACGATGCTCGGCGGCGTCAGCTACAAAGACTACAGCACGTCGATGCTGGAGGTGCCGAGCAAGGCCTGGGTTGGCCCGCTGATCGCTCGCCTGGAGCAGGAAATTACTCCGCCCGGCAAGGACAAGAGCCTGATCGATCCGTTCCGCGACCAGCAGTTTTGGCAAGCTACGGCCGCTCAGCTGCTCGGCGTGATTGGTGACCCGCAGGCGGTGGAGCCGCTGATGAAGGTCATGCTCGACCCCAACAAGGCCGACATTCAGCCGACGGCTTTGCTGGCGCTGGTCAAGCTCGGTAAACCAACGGTGGACAGCGCCTCTAAGCTGATTGCCGGCAAAGACGACAAGCTGGTCGGCTACGCCATGCGGCGCATCAAAGAGATCACGGGCAAAGACGTCCAGGGCACGCCCTACGTGGCCACGGCCGCGCTGGTGCTGGGCATGAGCGGACGCTCGGACGCCACCGCGCCGTT
>JAYUYU010000442.1:0-2113 GCA_043752365.1 Myxococcales bacterium
CATCGATCGACGTCCTTGACCAGCTGAAGGTTGGGGCCGGCTGATGATCCGTCGCCGCACCGAGACCGAGCGGGCCGCCGCGCACCTGCAGCGCCTCAACGACCCGTCGCCGCAGCCGCGTCGCGCGCGCCGCAAGCGCCCCAGCATCTTCCCCGAGCCGGGGGCTATTCAGCAGCTTTTCGCAGAAGCCAGGAGGATCCGTTGAGCTGGGCAAAACTAGACGACCGCGCGAACGAGCACCCCAAGCAGCTCGCCGCAGGCGGGGAAGCGTGCTGGCTCTGGGCCTGCGGCCTGATGTACGCGAACCGCCAAAGGGAGCGGACCGGCTACATCCCGGAAGCCGTGGTGCCGATGTTGTACCCGGCCAAGAACGTCAAGCGGTTGGCGTCCAAGCTGGTCGACGTCGGGCTCTGGGAGAAAGCGAAGGGCGGTTACCAGGTGCACGACTTCCAGGAGTGGAACAAGTCTAAGGACCAGGTGGACGCTGAGCGCGAGGCCACCCGCAACCGGGTCGCTGAGCACCGACGTAACAAACGCGGTAACGCACCAAGTAACGGTGACGGTAACGGTGACGGTAACGCAGACGGTAACGGCGTTACACCTCACGATGTACCGGATCCACTCCCATCCTCTGCCACTCCGACACCAAGCCAAACCAACACCAGCACTCCCAAGCCCCCGGTGGTGGTGCGTGATTTGGAAACCGAGACCAGCTGCCCGTTGGACCTTGTTTCGAAGCTGGAACGCGCTGGTGTGTTCACCGATTTGGCCGATTCGTTGCGCGTTTCAGCGGCAGCGCTGAAGGTCGAGGCTGAAAGCACCGTGGCTTACTGGACGATCGGTGCAGGAATGGGCAGAAAGCGGCGCAACTGGCCGGGAATGATCCGCCAAAGGCTCGTCGATCGGGCTAGGGCTGGCGAGATTCAAGCGCCTGACGACCCCGAAGAGGGCGCGCCGCCAGAGATTCGTGCCCGCCTAGCATCGCTCCGCGAGGGCATCGGTGGCTGACGGCGCAGCAGCAGGCGGCAAGGTTCCGCCGAGCAATCTCGACGCGGAAGCCGCGGTACTTTCGGCGGTTATCGGCAGTTGTGCCGCGCTTGATGACGTGAGGGAAATCCTCACGCAGCGCGACTTTTACGCCGACGCAAATGTTAGGGTTTGGTCGGCGATTCTCGAGCTCGATGGCAGCGGTCAGCCAATCGATATCGTGACCATCGCCGGCCTGCTGCGCGAGCGAAAGCTGCTGCACGGCGTCGGCGGGAGCCCCTACCTGGCCCAGCTCAGCGACGCCACGCCAGCGGTTGCCCACGTAGCCGCCCACGCCCGGATCGTGGCCGACAAGGCACGCCAGCGCAGGCTCGTGGGCATCGCGCAGGCCCTCGCCATCGAGGGCTTCGGCGACGTCGGCGACGTCACCACCTGGGCTCAGAACGCTGCGCAGCAGGTCGCCGACGTGGCCGCCGACGGCACGGCAAAGGACCCCGCGGAGACCTTGGCGGAGCTCGTGCCGCGTCGCTTTGAGGCCATCCAGCACCGCGCGCAACACGGCAAGGGCGTCGGCGGCATCGACACGGGCTGGGGCGACTACACGCAGCTGATCGGCGGCTGGACCCGCGGCAAGACGCACGTGGTCGGTGGCCGTCCCGGCATGGGCAAAACGGCCTTCGTGCTCGGCGCCGCGCTCAACGTCGCCCACCAGGGCCTGGGCGTCGTCGTCTGTTCTGCCGAAATGACCAAGGAAGAGCTGGCGGATCGAGCGCTCGGCGTCGAAGCACGCGTGAATACTCGGCATATCGCCTCTGGAAAGCTGCAGCGCGAGGAATGGGAGCGGCTGATTCTGGCCAAAACAGCGTTGGCGAAGCTCCCGCTCAGCCTGCGCCACCAGCCCGGCTCCAACGTCGGTTTCATCCGCAGCACGGTGCGCGCCGAGCAACGCCGCCTGGGCAAGCAGCTGGGCCTGATCGTGGTCGACTACCTGCAGCTGCTCGACGGAGAGCGTGAGCGGGGCGAGACGCGCGAGGCCGAGGTTGCACGCCTCTGCAAGCGCCTGACGTGGATGGCCGCCGAATTCGACGCGCCCCTGCTGCTCGTGAGCCAACTGAACCGCGGCCTC
>JAYUYU010000443.1:0-2112 GCA_043752365.1 Myxococcales bacterium
GTGTACGAAAAGCTGCCGCCGTCGGCCGGGGCGAAGCCAAGCAGCAGCGAGCGAATGGCGGGCTCCACCGGATATACCTTGGAGCTGTAGGCCATCACCTGATCGATGGTCGGCGTGAAGTCGTTGAAATTGCCGAGCATACCGCCGCGGTTGTGGCCGAGCCCAGGTATGACATCGAGCCCTTCCACGAACGTCATTTTCGGGTGGTAGGGCACCAATGACGCACAGACTGAGTTGACGCCTTGAGCAAAGGCTGCGAGCGGCGCGACGCGAACCCCTGGGCCCGCCGCGGTGAAGCCGCCGGGCGGAGCTGCCGGGTTCCAGTACAGCTCACGCTGGCCGTTGTAGCTCTTGATGGCCACGAACCGAGTCGCCGGGGGCGTGCTGGCAGCAACCGCCTTTTTGTCCGCCAGCGACTCCAACACGGGTAAGCCGAGCGCGACACCGCCGACTCCCTGCAGCCAGTGGCGACGTGAGATTCGATTCAGCTTCATATGACCATCTCCTACTGAGGACCCACACGGTGCAGCTTGAAACCGGGCACTTTGGTAACTTCAGCGAACATGTCGCGCATACCAGTGGTGGTCGAAGCCTCGTAAAGCTTGCTCAAGACGCAGCCGTCGCCCTCGGTCTCGGTACGACCGAACACGAAACGAAAGTACTGCCGCGCAAAGCACTCGTTGGCGACCTTGCTACCAGCAATCGCATGCATCAGCTCGGTGCCGTTGTTTACGTCGACAGTTGCGCCGTCGAGCATGAGGCTGCCGGTCGAGTCGATGCCGGGCGAGCCGATGACGTCGTGGTCCGGCCCGAACACTAGCTCCTGGTCGCGCACGCGACCGAGAGCGTCGTAGTTTTCGAAGGCAAAGCCGGCCGGGTTGATGGCGGCATGGCAACTTTGGCAAAGCGGCGGCGAAGTCTTGGCGGCGAACCGCGCGCGCGTCGTCGAAGTGGGCGCCGCCTCGGGGACTTCGAGCGCGCGATCGGGCAGCGCATTGGGGTCGGGGCTAGGCAACAGGTTGCACAAGATTTGTCGCTGCACGAACACCCCGCGACGCACCGGGTTGGTCGTTTCGTTACCCGACATCAAAAAGAACGCTCGGGTGAGCAGGCCGTCTCGCTCGCCCGCGGGGTAGCTCGGCATCGGCGGCGCAGCCGGTGCGTTCCAAAAAGGCCACTGGCCTGTGCCGCCGCCCCATGACGGATGGTCGAGCAAGAGCTGAGCGTCCGGTCCGGCGTAGGCGAGCTTGTCGGTCGTCATCAAATCGGCAAATTTCCCGGCCGTGTTCCAGGTGAGCGAGCTGTACAGGTTGATGACCTCCTGCTGCAGGGCATTGAAGTGCTGATGATGCTGACCGGCGCTCAAGTACGTGGGGTGATGGCGGTCGGCGAGCGCCTGTAAGTTTAGGTTCGAGTACTCGAACGATTTGTTGGCGTAGATCTTCAGCCATTGGTGGAAAAAATTGTCGATGACGATCTGCGCGGGCGTGTACGCGGCCTGATACGGGGTGGTCTCGTTCAGGGCATCGCCCGAGATACTGGTGCGTAGGATGTCCTGCGTGCGTTCGCTGCTGCTGAACAACCGCTCGACCTGCTGCGCGTAGCCAGCTTCGGTCAGTAGGGAGCCGTCGTCCGCCGCACGATCGAGCTCGGCGTCGGGAATGTCGTCATGCAGCGCGAGCGACAAGCGGCTGGCCAGCTCGTAGCTCGTCAGCGCGAGCAGGTCAGCGCGGCCGTCGACCGGGGTGCCATCGAGCTCGACCTGATAGAGAAAGCTCGGGGACATGAAAAACCGCGCGATGACAGCGGAGAAGCCGGCCCGGTAGTCGTTCGCAGCGAGTTCCGAGTACATCGCTTGGTAGTCGGCGAGTTCGGCTGGGGTGAGCGGCCGTCGGAAAGCGCGGCGGCCGAAGCCGGCGATGAAGTTCCGCACGCAGGGCTCGCTAGGCGGGAGGGCGGAGCAGTCCTCAGTACCTTTGACCAACGCCGTCGCGGCCTGTAGCTCACTGCGCAGCCACTGTTCATTCTTGATCAGGCTCGCTCCAGTGGCGAGCCCGACGAAGAAGGTGCCGTCGGTGTGGTACTGACTCACGGTCGAATCGGTCTTGTCGA
>JAYUYU010000444.1:0-30366 GCA_043752365.1 Myxococcales bacterium
GACATCGAGCGCATCGTCGCGGAGATCGCCAAGATACCCGCGCGTAGCGTAACGACCACAGACAAGGAACGCCTCGGCAGCCTTGAATTTGAACTGAAGAATGTGGTTTTCGGCCAAGACAGCGCAATTGAACAAGTGGTGCGCTCCATCAAGCGTTCCCGCGCAGGGCTGGGCCGATTGGACAAGCCTGTTGGGTGCTTTCTCTTTGCCGGGCCCACGGGCGTTGGCAAAACGGAAGTCGCCAAGCAACTTGCGGCTATACAGGGCAACCATTTCGCGCGTTATGACATGAGCGAATACATGGAAAAGCACGCCGTTTCGCGCTTGATTGGCGCGCCGCCCGGCTACGTTGGTTACGATGAGGGCGGCCAATTGACGGAGCCGGTGCGTCGCAGGCCCTACAGCGTGATCTTGTTCGATGAGATCGAAAAGGCGCACCCGGACGTGTTCAACGTGCTTTTGCAAGTCTTGGACGACGGACGGCTCACGGATGGGCAAGGCCGCACCGTCGACTTCAAGAACACGGTGGTGATTTTGACCAGTAACGTTGGCAGCGCCGAGCTTGCCACGCTGGAAGAACGCCGTGACCTCGACGTCGAGGCGCGCGAAGAGCTCACACGGGAGGTGGCGCTGGAGGCGCTGCGCCGCACATTTCGCCCCGAGTTCATCAACCGCCTGGACGAGATCGTCGTTTATCACCGCCTGGCCAAGGAGCAGATCCGCCGCATCGTCGAGATTCAGCTGCAGCGGTTGCACGTCCGGTTGGCGCAGCGTGATCTCACGTTGGCCATCACCGAAGAAGCCAAGGACTACTTGGGTGAGTTGGGTTGGGATCCGCAATACGGGGCGCGCCCATTGGGGCGGGCGATTAGAAAGCACCTAGAGGACGAGCTAGCCAAGCGCGTTTTGGGCGGTGAGCTTTCGCCTGGTGACAGCATTTTCGTCGACAAAACGCCCGCGGGTTTGAGCTTCAGGCGGGTGGTTGCCGGCGAAGCGGTGCCGGAGGCGGTCTCGAAAGCGCGCCTGTCGGCGCTGAACTAAGGTACGCTCGCGTTTCGGTCGGGCGCCGACCGCGCGCCTGTCCTTCGTGAGCATGGCAGAGCCCCCCGTCTCATCTGGTCGAGACCCGCGTGAAAGCGCCGAATGGCTTCGGCGCGCGCTCTCGGCTGCGCGGCTGGGTACTTGGGAGTGGGACGTGCGGGCCGGGCACGTCACTTGGTCGCGGGAGGTGCTCGGGATTTTTGGTGTGAGTGAGTTTGGCAGCACCTTCGATGCTTGGACCAAGCTCGTGCATCCGGCAGACCTAGAGTTCGCCAAGGCTACGGTCGAGCGGGCGCTGCAAGACCGCAGCACGATGGACTTCAGCATCGAGCACCGGGCGATCGTGCCGAGCGGCAAGGTCGTGTGGGTCGAAGGCCGCGGCCAGGTGCAGCGGGACGAGAACGGTGAGCCCTTACTTATCATCGGCATCGTTCACGACATCACCCTGCGCAAGGAGCTGGAGCACCAGCTGGCACAGTCACAGCGCTTGGAAACCGTAGGGCGCTTGGCCGGCGGCGTTGCGCACGATTTCAACAACCTGCTGACGGCCATCATTGGCGCCATCAGCTTGGCAAAACCCCACGCTTCGCCGGACGCCCAGGCCGATCTGCAGACTGCGCTGGACGCGGCCGAGCGCGCCAGCGGGCTCACCCAGCGTTTGTTGGTGTTTTCACGCCAGCGCGCCAGCGACGTGCGGCTCCTGGATTTGAACGAGGTCGTCGAGAACTCGCAAAAGATGCTGTCGCGCGTGCTGCGCGACGACATTCGCCTGAGAGTCACGCTCGCGGCGCAAAAGCTCGCGGTCCGCGCGGACCTGGCGCAGCTCGAGCAAGTGTTGGTCAACTTGGTCATCAACGCGGCCGAAGCCATGGCCGTCGGCGGCACCGTCGAGGTATCGACCCGCGCGCAATCTATCGGCCCCGACCACCCCAAGCTCCGGCCGGGGCGCTACTTCGTGCTGAGCGTGAAAGACACCGGCACGGGCATGTCGACCGATCAGCGCCAGCGCGTCTTCGAGCCATTCTTCACGACCAAGCCGCACGGCGTCGGCTTGGGGTTGGCCACATCGCTGGGCATCGTCGAGCGCATTGCCGGCACCTTGACCATCGACAGCGAGCTGGGCTCGGGCACGACGATTTCCGTAATCTTGCCTGAGGCCAAGCCCGAGCGAAAAATCACGCCGGCGCCTTCGGCCGCCGCGACCAAGACCGCTACGATTTTGATCATCGAGGACGACAGGGCCGTGCGCGAAACCACGGTGAGGCTGTTGGCGCGCGCTGGTTTCCGGGTCACCGCCGCGGAAGATCGGCGTGGCGCTACTGCGGCTTTGAACGGGCCAGACAAGATCGACTTGGTGGTGACCGACGTGATCATGCCCGAGCAAAGCGGGCCAGAGCTGGTGCGCATTCTGCGCGAAGAGCGCCCGGACCTGTCGGCGTTGTACGTGTCCGGCTACGCAGGTGAGGCGTTGCACGAGCATGGGCTGGCGCAAGACGACGCGTTCTTGCAAAAGCCGTACATGCCCAACGTGCTGATCAGTCGCATCCGTGAGCTACTGGCTCGGCGCGAAGGCGTTTAACGCCGATCAGACAGCAGCCAGTCGTGGCGTGGCGTGCTCTAGCAAAGCGTTCGTCGGGCTAAAGGCTGCGGCGAATCAGGTCGAAGCCTGCGAAGGCAGCGCGGCGCCGGATGGCTGAGCGGTCACCGGGAAAGATGCGTTCGGCGAGCTGGGTGCCGGCGGCGCTGGCCAGGGCCCAGTGCACCAAGCCGACCGATTTTTGCGGCGTACCGCCGTCGGGGCCGGCAATGCCGGTGAAAGCCAACCCCAGATCGGCGCCCAGGCGTTCGCGCACCCCCTCCGCCATGGCTCGCGCTACCTCGCCGCTCACGGCGCCGTGGCTGGCAATCAGCTCGGCCGGTACGCCCAGCAGCGCGGTTTTCGAGGCGTTGGCGTACACGACGGCGCCGCCCAAAAAATAGCGGCTCGAGCCCGGAAGGCGCGTCATCAGCTCGGCTGCCAGACCGCCCGTGCACGACTCGGCGATGGCTAGCGTGAGGCTGCGTTCGACCAGCAGCCGTCCGACGTGCTCCGGCAGGCTCCCAAAGCCTTCACCGTAAACGTAGTCGCCCAGCCGACCTCGCACCTCGGAGGCGGCGCGCTGTGCCACGTCGAGCGCGGCGTCGGGCGTGGCCGCGCTGGCCAGCACCTTCACTTCGATTTCCGGCAAGCTAGCGCGGTAGCCAATGACGACGCCGTACGTGGCCTCGACGCCCGCTAGGCGGTGGTTGACTTCGGACTCGGGCAAACCAAAGCAGCGCAGTACTATTTGTCGACGTGCGCTGCTGACCAGGCCGGCTAAATCGGGCGCGATGCTGGCGTCGAACATGGCCTTCATTTCGGAAGGCACGCCGGGCATGAAGTACGCGGCGCAGGCCCCGAGCTTCACGCCAAAGCCGGGCGCGGTGCCGTTCGGATTCGGCAAAATTTGGGCGCCAACTGGAAAATCGGCCTGCTTCGCGTTGGAGGCCGCCAGCTCAGGCCGCCCGTAACGGCGTAGGCGCTCTTTGATGTGCTCGAAGGCGGCCGCGTCGCGCACGACTGCGACACCCGCGACGCGTGCGGCGCACTCGGTCGTGATGTCGTCCGTCGTCGGCCCGAGGCCACCGGTGCACACCAGCACCTGGTGCTCGGTCGCCAGCCGCGTCAGGTAGGCCTCGATGCGCCCCCGGTCGTCGTCGACGCAGTCGACCGCCGTGACCTCGAGGCCGATGCGGGTAAGTGACTCAGCCAGCCACGTCGCGTTCGAATTCAGAAGCTCGCCCCGTGTGAGCTCCGTCCCGATGCACAAGACCGCCGCCGTCATGACTAGGGTGGATACGCGCAACGGAAGCCGATGTGGAGAGCTTTGTCGTCCTCAGCGAGCGCGGCCCACGACTTCAGCTCTGCGGCCGAGGTCGAGCGAAACGAGCCGCCGCGGGCCGCGTAGCCGCCGCCGCTCTCTCGTGTCCATTCGGCGAGGTTGCCGGCCAGATCCAGCACACCCTCGGGCGACGCTCCGTCGGGGCGTGAGCCGACGAGCTCGGCGCTTGCTGGGGCGTTCCGGGTGCTGGTTGCGCAGGGCCCCTGCAGCAGGCCGAAGGCGGCGCGCCGACAAACCAAGCCGCTGTTGCCCCACGCGAAACGCCGCGCGCCGCTGCCCGCGGCGGCCCAAACCCATTCAGCGGCTGTCGGCAGGCGGCCGCGTTGTCGTCGACAAAATCCCTCGGCCTCGGCGGGCGTGACGTCCGTCATCGGTAATCCGGGCTCCCCCGTGACGAATGTCGTGCCCGTGCCTTCTCGAAAGCGTTCGCGCGTGACCTCGGCGACGTCGAGACGAAAGGGCGCGACGCGCGTGCGCGGGAACCGCTCGCTGCCATCGGAGCCGTCCCAATCCGTTGCGCCGATGAACAGCTCGCCGCCGTGAAAGTCGACCACGCCAAAGCGCGCCACACACTGCCCGGCCTCGTCCAGCTCTTGCGCGGCGGAGCAGGCGCTGGCCCGACCGCGGCACGCCCCGGCCTCGAGCTCTTGGCCGACGCCACAGCAACGCGCGCCCTGCGCGGCCATGCCGGGCGGGCAGCGATCGGGCGGCTCGCGTTGTTGCAGCGCCACGCGAGCCGTGGCCCAGGCGCACAGGCCCAAGCCCGTGAGCGCCAAGCCCGTCCGGAGCCTGGGGTGCGACCAGAAACTCGCTGGCGCCTGCATGCAACTACGGCGTCGCCGCCGCGGTTTCGCCGCGAATCAAGGCGGACAGCCCGGCTTCGTCGATGACTTGGGCGCCGAACTTACGCGCGCCGTCGAGCTTGGCCTTGCCGACCTTCTCGCCGGCCACCAGGTAGGTCGTGCCCTTTTTGATCTTGTCGTGGACCTCACCACCGGCGTTGCGGATGTCCTCATGCACGTCTTCGCGCTTCTTCGAAAGCACGCCGGTAACGCAGAAGCTTTGACCCAGCAGCGGGCCCTCGGTCTTCGAGGCGCTCACCGGCTGTTGGCGCGACACGTCGCGTGCACGCAGCCGTTCCAGCAGCGCGCGCGATTCCGGCGCGAACAGGAACTTGACCACGCTCTCGACCATTTTGGGGCCGAAGCCGGAGATGGCGGCGGTGTTGGCCTGCGTGGTCGCTTCATCCCAGCTCAATAGCGTTGCAAGATCACGCGCCGCTTCTGCCAGTTGGCGTGCCCCGACTTGGCCAATGTGGTCGATGCCCAAGCCGGTCAGCAGCCTGTCGAGCGTGCGCTCGCGCGAAGCTTGAATCGAGTTGACCACGTTTTCCGCGCTCTTCTTCGCCATCCGCTCCAGGGCGGTCACGCCAGGTACCGTTAGGTCGTAGAGGTCGGCGACGTCGTTGACGTGATTGCCGTCGACGAGCTGCCCGATCAGGGACTCCCCGAGGTTGTCGACGTCCATGGCGAAGCGCCGCGAGTAGTGGAGTAGCGCCGCCTTCATGCGGTCCGGGCAGCGCGGGTTGGGGCAAAACACCGCGACTTGCCCTTCGTCCTTTTGGACCGGGGTTTGGCAGCAGGGGCACAGCACGGGCATGGCGAAGGCAGGCACTTCGGAAGTGCGCGCCGCGATGTCGACCGACACGACCTGAGGGATGATTTCGCCGGCTTTTTCGACGATGACGCGGTCACCAACTCGGATGCCGAGCGCTTCGACGATGTCCGCGTTGTGCAGCGACGCGCGGCTGACCACGGTGCCGGCCAGCTGCACGGGCTCCAAGTTGGCGACCGGTGTCAGGGTACCGGTGCGGCCGACCTGGACCGTGATGTCGAGCACCGTGGTGGTTGCGCGCTCCGCACCGAACTTGTACGCGATGGCCCAGCGCGGAAACTTGGCGGTCGCGCCCAAAATGTCCTGCTGCGCAAAGGCGTTCACCTTCACGACCGCGCCGTCGGTCTCGTACGGATAATCTTTGCGAGCCGCGTCGATGGCTGCGATGGCCGCCCAAATTTCCTCGAACGTTTGGCACACGCGATGCAGCCGATGCGTCGGCAAGCCAAGCTGGTGCAGCGCGTCCAGCGCGCCTGCGTGCGTCTCCGAAAGCTCGGGTCCCTCCACGACCTGCCAGGCCATCACGCGCAGCGGCCGCTCCGCCACCACGCGCGGATCGAGCATACGCAGGCTGCCAGAGGCCGCGTTGCGCGGATTCGCGAACGGCGCTTCGCCGGCCGCGACGCGCGCTTGGTTGATCCGCTCTAAATCGCGCCGGTAGATCACGACTTCACCCCGAAGGGTGATATTAGCCTGGTGTGGGATGGTCAGCGGTAGCGAGCGGATTGTGCGTAGGTTTTGGGTGATCTCTTCGCCGCTTTGGCCGTCGCCGCGCGTCGAGCCCAGCACCAGCTTGCCGTCCCGGTACAAGACCTCAACGCTGCCACCGTCCAGCTTGGGCTCGACGCAGAACGAGGGCGTGAGGGCTGCTGGCAAGCCTTGGCGCACCCGGCGCACGAACTCGGCCAGGTCTGCCTCGCCGTAGGTGTTGTCGAGCGACATCATCGGTATGACGTGCGGCACCGTGCGCAGCTCACCGCGGGGCGCGCCGCCAACGCGCTGGGTCGGCGAGCCCGGCGTTTGCAGCTCCGGGTTTAGACTCTCCAGCTCGCGCAGCTGGCGGTACAAGGCGTCGTACTCGCGATCGCTGATCTGCGGGTCGTCCAACACGTAGTAGCGGTGGTCGTGGGCGCGGATCTCCTCGACCAGTTTACGGTGTCGCTCGAACTCGGCCTGCGCCATCGGCGCGCAGGATAGCCGATGCGGGCGGCCCGGGCCCGGCTCTCGGCGGCCACGAGAAGTTGTCGGACGGCCGGCTCGGGTTATGGTCCGTCGCCCCATGGCCGAGCTCGAACCCGACAGCGATCCAAAACCCGTGCCCGGAAGTGGCCTGTGGTGGCGCATTGGCGGGGTCGTCCGCACGGTGCGACCACATCAGTGGGTTAAGAACGTCTTCGTTCTGGCGCCGGTCGTCTTCGCCAAAGAGATGTTCGACCGCAATTTGCTGGAGCACGCGACGGCGGCGTTCTTCGTGTTCTGCCTGCTGGCGGGCGCGGTCTACACGATGAACGACTTGGCTGACGTCGAAGCGGACCGCTCGCATCCGGTCAAGAAGTATCGACCCATTGCGGCCGGTCGCGTGCCCCCCAGCGTTGCGGGCGCGTTGGCGTTGCTGTTGGTCGTGAGCTCGCTTTGCTGGGCGTACTGGCTGAACCCGGCCTTCGCGCTGGTAGCGGCTGTGTATCTCGCGCAAAACGTTGCCTACAGCTTCAAGCTCAAGCACGTCGCGTACCTCGACGTTTCGTTCATTGCCGCAGGCTTCGTGCTGCGCGTGCAAGGCGGCGGCTACGCAACTGGCACGCCCGTCTCGCACTATTTGCTAGTGTGTACGGCTCTGCTTGCGTTGTTTTTGGGCTTCGGCAAGCGGCGCCACGAGCTATCGGCGGCCGCGGGCAAGGCGGCGTTGCAGCGCGCTGCTTTGGAGCAGTACAGCAAGCGGGGCCTCGATCTGGCGCTGGCGCTCACGGGCTTGGCCACGGTGGCGACTTACTTGGTCTACACTCTCGATCCACGCACGCAGGCATTTTTCCGCAGCGGTACGCTCTGGCCCAGCGCGCTTTTGGTGCTGCTGGGCGTCGGCCGCTTTTTGCAGCTGGTGAAGAGCCGTCCCAAGTCCGAGAGCCCGACGCAAGAGATGCTGCGCGATGGGCCGTTCGTCGCCATCGTGCTGTCTTGGGTCGTGTTGGTGATGTGGGTCGTGTACCGGCTCAAGCCCGGCTAGGCAGGCTCAGCCTGCATCTCGTTTGTGCGCTGGCATGACCAAGCCGCTCGACACCGGCGCGTCGTCCGCTGCATCCCAGTGCGCAATGGCACCAAACAAGTCTCGCGTCGTCACGGTGGCGACGGGACGGGCCCGCGCCGCGCACTCGGTGAGCAAGCGTTCTCCGCGCTCGCGCGCGCTGCTAGGCAGCACCCACACGGGCCAGGTGGGCAGGCGTTCCAGGAACAACAACGCCACGACCTCTTCGAACGCCAAGTCTTCGACGCGCCCGATTTCGTACACTCGTAAGTCGGTGTCGCGGTCCCAGTCGATGAGTTGAAAGACGCACGCCTGCAGCCAGTCGCAGTGCCCTAAAAACCCCTCCATGGGCCCGTCATAATAGCGAGTCGCGATCACCTTGGTGAAAGGCGACTTGAGACGAAGGCTCGGAGGATCTTCGGACTGTAGGCTCATGACGACTGAGCACACGCCATGCCGTGAGCGAGCTGAAGTACGGACAGCTCTGGAGGCAAAGTCGATGTTGGGCCGATACGCCGGTTTCCGCAAGGGTGTGAGTGTGGGCGTTGGCTACTTTCGGCGTGCCTGGGAGCGCGCAGCGGAGCAGGCTGGAGTGCCATCCTGCCTCGCATGAGCATGCGGGGGTCAGCCCGTCAGTTTCTTGACGCGCCGCCCCGAGCGAGCGCATGCAGCTTGTGTGAGCTCGGCTCAATCTCAGGAAGAGACTGAACGGTACCTGCGCGAAGGCAGCGGACCCCTCGCAGACTTGGCCCTGACACTGCCGGTCTTCGTTATCTACCATTTAGGCGTGGTTTGGATGGACGTGCAAAACGCGGCCGACGTCGTGACCCGGGAGCTCAAGGCCCTCGCTAACTCGAGCCTGCCCTTGTACTCGGGGCTCACGCTGGCGATTGGCGCGGTGTTGACCGGCGTTTTGCTGGTGTTGGGGCGGGGCCACACCCTGCGCTGGCAGCGCTTTGCGCTGGTTGCAGTCGAGGGGATTCTGTACGCGGTCGCGATGCGGCTGGTGGCCAGCTACGTGGTCGGCAAGGTGACCTTGGCGGGCGGACTGGACGCGGGCCTGCCGTCGCCAGCCAGCGCCGCGCCCGGCTTTTTTACCGCCGTCGTGCTTTCGTTGGGCGCCGGCCTCTACGAGGAGATCGCTTTTCGGGTCGGGCTGTACGGCTTGGGAAGGCGGCTGTTGCTGGCAATGATGCCGGAGGCGCTGCCTGGGCAACGACTGTTCGCGTCATTGGTTTGGGCGGCGTTCTCGGCGGCCGTGTTCAGTGGCTGGCACTACTTCGGGCAGTTTGGCGAGCCGTTCGAGCTCCGTTCGTTCCTGTTTCGTTGGGTGTGCGGCGTGGTGTTCACGCTCATCTACGTCTTTCGCGGCTTCGCGCCCGTGGTGTGGACGCACGCGCTCTACGACATCTGGGTGTTGGCCTTTTAGCGCCGCTCGGCCAGCACGAAGTGCTCCACGTTGCCTTGCGGACCAGGCACGCGGCAGCGGCAGTCGCCCAGCAAGGCGAAGCCGGCTTGCGTGACGCCTTGAAGCGCGCGCGCCACCGCTTCGCCGCGCATGGTCTCGTCGGTCACGACGCCGCGCACTCGCGTGGCTGCTTCGCGGCCGATCTCGAATTGCGGTTTGATTAGCGCCAGCAGCCGCGCACCGATGGGCGTGATTGCGGCGATGGCCGGCAATAGCTTGTCCAAACTGATAAAGGAGGCGTCGACCACCGTAAGGTCGATCAGCTCGGGGAAATTTTCGCGCGTCAGGTGGCGCGCGTTGGTGCGGTCCATGATGACGACGCGCGGGTCTTGCCGCAGCTTTTCTGCCAGCTGGCCGTGACCCACGTCGACCGCGTACACGCGCGTCGCGCCGTGCTGCAGCAAGCAATCGGTGAAGCCACCGGTGGACGCGCCGACGTCGACGGCGACTAGGTTCGTCACGACTACGCTCAGGTCGAGCAGCGCCCCCTCCAGCTTGCGCCCCCCGCGCGAGCAGTAACGCTCGAGCTCGGTGACTCGCAGCAGGGCGCCTTCCGGCACTTGGTCGCCCGCTTTTTCGATGCGGTGGGAGTCCAAAAACACCTGACCTGCCAAGATGCGCGCCTGAGCCCTGGTCCGGCTCTCCACCAGCCCAAGCTCGACAAGTCGAATATCTGCGCGAGTTTTCTTCACGGCCTGCGGGTCGGTTAACGCAACGCGTTGCGGGGATCTTGCCAGCTTCAGCGGAGGCGGGGGAGGATGCCGCCGCGTAATTGGGAACCGGC
This sequence comes from Myxococcales bacterium, assembly GCA_043752365.1. GTDB lineage: Bacteria > Myxococcota_A > Polyangia > Polyangiales > Polyangiaceae > PMG-095. The sequence goes on from JAYUYU010000444.1 coordinate 10,128, forward strand.
TCGGTCGGCAAGTTATCAGCTTGCTCGTACCGGCGCCTTTTCATGACCCCGTTCGGAGGACTTGATGAACAACGGTAAGCTCAGGATCGTTGGCTACCTTGCCGGCCTAGCCGGCGTGCTTTTCACCACTAGTGCATTTGCCCAGGCAGCCGACGCTGCCCCCGCCGCAGCGGCCCCTGCGCCGCCGCCCGAACCAGCTGCTGCCGATGCCTCGGCGTCGACCAGTGGCTCAGCCCAGGTCGGCATGGCTCTGCCCGGCGCAGCTCCCCATGCTGCTGCGGTCGCAGGCAGCTCCGACCACGACGCGGTCGTGGGTCGCTTGGCTGTCGGCTACCTCGGCCGGAACGGCGTCACCATCGCCGGCGCCGGCATCACCCCTACGGTCATCCCCACGCCCGTAATTGGCGTCCGCTATTGGTTGAGCGACATGCTCGGTATCGACGCCGGCCTTGGCTTCGGTTTGACCAGTGGCTCGGCCGAAGTAATGGGCCAGTCGAACGACGGACCCGGCTGGAACCTGTTCATGATTCACGGTGGCGTGCCGCTGGCGCTCGCCAACGCTGGTCACTTCAGCTTTCAGATCGTGCCGGAGTTGAACCTCGGCTTTGCTAGCGCGTCGCAAGACGTGGCGGGCATGACCAGCAAGGCCAGCGGCTTCCACCTCGACGTGGGCGCGCGTGCCGGCGCCGAAATTCATTTCGGGTTCATCAACGTGCCGCAGCTGTCGCTGCAGGGCAGCGTTGGACTGCGCCTGAACATGGATTCGACGAGCCAGACCGTGAATAACGTCGACAGCAGCACCAGTGGCTTCAGCGTGGGTACGACGGTCGGCGACAACCCGTGGAACATTTTCACGAGCAACGTCGCGGCCCTGTACTACTTCTGAGCACATGCGTTTCCGAGCGCTGGAGCCCCGCGTGGCTCCAGCGCACCGGCGCGGCTTGCGCTGCGCCGAGGTTCCTCTAGTCTTGCTGAACGACGCCCGCGCGCGGGCGCGCGTCTTTTAAACGAGGAGGCTCTGCGTGGCCTATCGACAATTTTGTGCATTAACTTTTGCGGCGCTCGGCTGGATAGCCGTGGCTTGCGGCGGCAGCACCGGTACCAACGCGGCTCCGGACGCCACCGAAGAGCAACCGCCCGGCAATCCGGATCAGGCTCCTAGCGACTCTGACCAGGCGTCCAATACCGATCGGCCTCCGACCAGCTCGGATCAGCCTCCCAGCGACACCGATCCGGCGGGCCCTGGCGGCGGCGGACGGCTCACGGCGCTGTGCGAAAAGATTTGCAGCACCATCTCGACGTTGGCCAACGAATGCGGTGACGGCATGGCCACGGTGGGCATGGGCAACGTCTGTTCCGACGACATCAAGTGTGAGATTCCGCCTGACCTGCCCTGCGTGAACGAACTCGCCGATGCCTTCGATTGCGTGTTCGTCAACTTGGCGGCAATTTGCTCTTCGGCCGACGACAACAACCCTGAAAGCCCTGGATTTGAGCCGTGTCAGGCCGTGGGCAGCGCGTACACCACGTGCGCCCGTGCCAATGGTTTGATCGAGGAGGACGGCAACAACGGTAACGGTAACGGCAACGGCAACAACCCGCCGGCCTGTTCGCAGGACGGTGGCTGCGATTGCACGAACGACTGCTCGGAGTGTACGTGTGAAGCTGGCACCAATTCGACGGCGCTTTCCGCGTGTCTCGAAGGTGCCTGCGCCATGCCCTGAAGCTGGCCGCCATTAGCCGCCGCTAGCCGGTGGCTGCCACCCTAACAACGACGCCGCGAGCTGGTTTTCCGCCACTCGCGGCGTTGCTTATTTGGGGCCTGATTGCTGCAACGTCGGCAGCGTGGGGCTCGATGCATTTTTGGCGGCTGCGCTCGCGTTGGTGGCGGGCGGCACGTGGTCACTGTCGCCGACGGCGGCCGGGTTGGGCTTCGCGGTCGCGCTGCCCCTGGCGTGGCGAGCGCTCGGGCGGTGGCGCCTGGTTGGCTGTGTGTTGCTGTTTGCCGCGGGCGCGCTGCGGGCGCAGCACAGCCTCGAGCGCTACGACCAAGCGCGCTTTCGCTGGCGCGACGCCATCGGTCATCCGCGGCGCTGCGCCTTCACGGCCGGCATCGCATCGTCGCCGGTCGAGGCACACGGCGGCATGAGCTTTCTGGCCGACGTCGTCAGCGCTGACTGCGAAGGCGTGCTGCTTCCGGCATTTCGGGCGCGCGTGTACGGGGGTCCGGCAACGCTGGCTCGCGGCGACCAGGTCAGTGGCGTCGCCGACTTTGCCGCGGCCCAGCCGTTTCGCAACTTCGGGGTGCGCGATTCGCGCCCGTCCGGCGCGCGCAACTTTGCCGTCGCCAGCGGCGGTGCCTTGTGGCTGGTCGTCGAAGCCCCGGGCTTTGGTGCGCGCAATCTGGTCGACCGCGCAAGGGCGCACGTGCGCTCGCGCATTCAGGCGACGTTTCCCCCGCTGGCAGTGCCGATGGCGCGCGCCTTGGTGCTGGGCGAAAGCGACTTGGACCCAGACGACGACACCGCCTTTCGGGCCAGCGGGCTCTCGCACCTGTTGGCCGTCAGCGGCACGCACTTGGTGTTGGCGGTCGTGACGTTGGTCAACGCGCTGGCTTTCCTGCTGGTGCGGGTCGAGGCGTTTGCGGCCAGCGTGCGCGCAGCCCGCGTGGCGGCCGCGTTGGGCGTCGCAATGTCGCTGGCATACGCGGATTTCGCGGGCGGTAGTGGCTCGGCCTTTCGGGCCGCTTACATGCTGTCGGTGGGCTTCGTGGTTACGGCCGCGGGCCGCCGCCCCAGCGCCGTTCGCTGTTTGGCGGCCTCGATCTTCATCGGCGCCTTGCTCGATCCGCTCGTGGCGTGCGACGTCTCGTTTTTGCTGTCGGTGGCGGCCACGGGCGGGTTGATTGGCATTGGTCCGTTGTTTGCGCTCTTCACCGCAAAGGTGCGGCCGCGCGCGCTTGCTTGGTTGGTGCAAAGCTTAGCCACGACGCTGTCGGCCATGTTGCCTTGCGTGCCGTTGCTGTCGCTGCTGTCGTCGGAGCTTGGTCTAGCCGGGTTGCTGGCGAACGTATTCGCGGGGCCAGTGGGCGAGCTGTGCGCGCTGCCGCTGTGCTTGCTGCACGCGCTGCTCGGCTTCTGGCCGTGGCTCGAGCGCGGTACCGCCATGGCCGGTGGCGGGGCGCTGTTGATCGTGCGCGCGATCGCGCGGCTGAGCGCGGAGCAGTCACAGCTTCGCTTCAGCTTGCCGGTGCCGAGCGGTTTGCAGCTGGCGTCGCTGGGCGTGTGCGGCGTCGCGCTGCTGGCGACTCGCAGTGACCGTTGGGGCCAGCGGCTGCTCTGGTTGCTGGGCACGGGTGCGGGTCTGGCTTGGCTCGAAGCCAGCCAAATCAAGGCGGGGGCGCCGCACCGGCTGGTGGCGTCGGTGTTGGACGTAGGCCAGGGGGACGCCGCTTTAATCGACTTTCCGGACGGCAGCCTGTGGTTGATCGACGGTGGCGGTTTCGTGGGCAGCCCGGTCGATCCGGGCCGCGCGGTAATCTTGCCGGAGCTGCACGCCCGCCGTCGCTCGCGCATCGACGTGATGGTGCTCAGTCACCCGCACCCCGATCACTTCACGGGTTTAGAAAGCGTACTCCGCGAAGTAGAGGTGGGTGAATTTTGGGACACCGGGCAGGGCCAAGCTCAAGGCGCCGGCCCCATTTACGCGCGCATTCAGGCGCTGCTGCGCGACCGCGGCATTCCAGTGCTGGGTCCAGCCGAGCTGTGCGGCGAGCGCCTGCGCGGCGGCGTGCGGGTGCAAGTACTCTCGCCGTGCCCCAGCGTCCGTGCGGGTTTGGGCGCCAACGACAACTCGCTGGTGATTCGCCTGCAGTTGGGAAAGCGCGCCTTCTTGTTCACCGGCGACGCCGAAGAGGAAGCCGAGGCGCACCTGGTGGCCGGCGGCGCCGAGCTCGCCGCAGACTTCTTGAAGGTAGGCCACCACGGCTCGCGCACGTCGTCGACGCCCGCGTTCTTGGACGCAGTTCGGCCTAGCGTCGCCAGCATGTCAACCGGCGTTCGCAATCGCTTCGGCCATCCCCACCTGCCCACGCTCGAGAAGCTGCGCGAGCGCGGCATTCTCGGTCTACGCACCGATCGCTTTGGCGCGATCCGCATCGAAACCGACGGAAACACGCTGGCGGTGCGCAGCGTAGCCGACGGCCGCTGAGCCCCGCGCGCACGAGCGACTTGCGCGGCTGTTGCGGCACGACGATCATACGCAGCATGGCCGTTTCTCCCGCCCAGCTTTTGTCTGCCAGCGACATTCAAGCGCGCGTCCAAGCGCTGGGTGCGCAGATAGCAGCTGAGTACGCCGGTAAATCGTTGGTGTTGTTGTGCGTGCTCAAAGGTAGCTTCGTGTTTGCAGCCGACTTGGCGCGCGCTATCGACTTGCCCCTGCGCGTCGAGTTTCTAGGCGTACGCAGCTACGGTGACGATACGGCCTCGAGCGGCGTCGTGCAGATCACTCAAGATCTGACGCGACCGATCGCGGGGGATCACTTGCTGATCGTGGAAGACATCGTGGATACGGGGCTTACGCTCAGCTATTTGCGCGAGCAGTTGCTGGCGCGCTTGCCGGCCAGCGTGAAGGTGTGCGCGCTGTTGCACAAGCCGTCCCGCACCGTGCGCCCGGTCGAGATCGACTACCTGGGCTTCACGGTCGACGATGTGTTCGTGGTCGGCTACGGGCTGGACCACGCCGAGCAGTACCGCAACCTGCCGTACGTGGGCGTGCTGGCGCCCTAAACTGCACCCGACCTGCCGTTGTAGGGGCGCCTCAGCCAACCCTGTTGGCGTGGCAAGGGCGTCCCGACGTCGTTTTCGGCGGCAACCGCAGGGGCACGAGCCTTGCTACTCTGCAACTTCGAGATGCGGCGATTGTTGTTGGGTCTGGGAGCTTGGTTGCTGCTGCCGGTGGCGGCGGTGGCTTGCGGCGGCAACGTCGAAGGCGGGTCGCAAGACGCGGGCGAGAGCGAGCCGTCCGCGACGTCCAGCGATTCAGGCTCGAGGGGCAGCAGTGACAACCCGGACGCCGACACCGACTTGGGCGACTGCAAGCGGGGCCCGGTCGAAAACTACGCCAGCGACCAGCCGTGTGCCTGGGTCGCCGACAAGCGCTGCTACCAAACGCGCGAGATGGCCTGCAACTGCGCCTGCCCGCGCTCGCGCAACAGCCAATGCGCCAGCGGCTTCGAAGCCGGCCCGGACGGCCACGTCTGGGTGGCCTGCGACTGAGCGGGGGAACTCAACCGCGCGAGTTGCGCAGCCGTGACAGCCGTTCGCCGATGGCTTGTTCCAGACCCTGCTGGGTAGGCTCGTAAAAACGCGCGCCCTCCAGCGCTTCGGGCAGGTAGCTCTCGCCCGGTACTACGCTTTGCTCGAATTCCGGCGGGTACTTGTAGCCGTCGCCGTAGCCTTCTTCTTTCATCAGCTTGGTCACGGCGTTGCGCAGCTTTTTCGGCGTCGGCAGCGCGCCGTGCTCGGCAATCGCGGCGCGCGCCGCGCCAATTGCGGCCTTCACGGCGGCTGACTTGGGGCAGCTGGCCAAGTACAAACAAGCGTGCGCCAGCGGATAGATGCCCTCCGGCATGCCCATACGGCGAAAGGCCGCGTCGGCGCTGGTGGCCACCTGCAAGGCGCGCGGGTCGGCGTTGCCGACGTCTTCGCTCGCGAAAATCAGCAACCGCCGCAGCAAGAACAACGGATCCTCGCCGGCGTCGAGCATGCGTAGCAGCCAATACAGCGCCGCGTCCGGATCGCTACCGCGCATCGATTTGATGAGCGCGCTGGCAACGTTGTAGTGCTCCTCGCCCGATTTGTCGTACAGCAGTGTGCGCGTTTCGGCCGCGGCTTCCACGACCGCCATGTCCAGTTTGCCGCCTGTCGCTACCAGGCCCGCGGCCGTTTCCAACATGCCCAGCGCCCGCCGCGCGTCTCCGCTCGCCGCTCGAGCGATCGCGACCACGGCCTCTGGCTCGGCCCGTAGCTCCTGGTTGCCGAGTCCCCGTTCGCGATCGGCCAGCGCACGCAGCAGCAATTGCTCCACGTCGCTCGCTTCCAGCGCCTCCAGCGTAAAAACGCGGCAGCGTGACAGCACCGCCGCATTGACCGAAAATGAGGGATTTTCGGTGGTTGCGCCAATCAGCGTGATGCTGCCGTCTTCGACGTGCGGCAAGAAGGCATCCTGCTGGCCCTTGTTGAAGCGGTGAATCTCGTCGACGAACAGAATGGTCGGCTTGCCCTGGTAGGCGCGCCGCTCGCGCGCTGCCGCCAACACCTCACGCAGCTCGGGTAGCCCGCTCAACACCGCGCTGAAGCGCACGAACTCGGCGCGCGTCAGCTGCGAAATTACGTTGGCCAGCGTCGTTTTGCCAGAGCCGGGCGGCCCCCACAAAATTAGCGACGGCACGCGGTCTTTTTGGATCACGTCGCGCAGCAGCTTGCCTTCGCGCAACAATTGCTTCTGCCCCACCACTTCTTCCAGCGACTGCGGCCGCATGCGGTCGGCCAAGGGTGGCGTCGCCTGGCTGCCCAAGTGCGCGCGTCGCGCCGCTGCTTCAAGCAGCGTGGGCGAGCTGTGGGGTGCCGGCTTTTTCGCCATCGCCTGTTGCTTTAGCGCAACCGAGCGGCGCGGTCCTACGTCTCAGGCTTTCGGCGGTCGCCTGCCGAAGATCGCGGTGCCCACGCGCACCAGCGTGGCTCCGGCCGCAACCGCCTGCTCCAAGTCCTGCGTCATGCCCATGCTCAGCTCCGGCAGGCGCTGGGCGCCGCCGTGCTGCTGCCGCAGGCTCGCCAATTGCTCGAAAAAAGGCCGCGCTCCGGCTGGTTCTTCAGTCAGCGGCGGGACACACATCAGGCCGCGCAGCGACAGCGTTGGCAAGGCTTCGATGGCGGCCAACAGCTCTGCGAGTTCTTCTGGGGCGGCACCATGTTTCTGCGCTTCGCCCGCGATGCTCACTTCGATCAGCACCTCCAGGCGGCGGCCCGGTGCCGCACCCGCGACGCGCTTGGAAAGCTCCAGCGCGAGCTCGGCCGTGTCCACGGTGTGCAGCATTGAAATCAGCCCTGCCACCTGGCGCGCCTTGTTGCGCTGCAAATGCCCGATCAGATGCCAGCGCAGGTCCGGCAAGTCGCGCAGCGCCTCGGCTTTCTGCAGCAGCTCTTGCACGTAATTTTCGCCGAAGTCGCGCTGGCCTTCGGCGTAGGCCTCGCGCACGGCTTCAGCGGGGTGCGTCTTCGACACGGCGACCAGCTTCACGGTTTCGGGGTCACGCCCGGCCGCCAGCGCCGCAGTTTGCAAGCGGGCTCGCACGTCGTTCAGCGCACTCTTGACGCTCAGTGGGGCCTCACTTGGCGGCTCGCGCCAGCGTGACGCTGGCCTGTCGCACCTGCAGGCTGTCGCCGCTCGAGGCGTTGAGCGTGCCCTTCATACCGTCGGGCGACTGCGAAGCCAAAATCACGCCGTGAAAGCCGTCGGGCGAGGCCGCGCTGAGCGTCAACGCGGCGCGGTCACCGTCGACACGGCCGCTCACGGCGAGCTCGCCCAGCGCGCCCGTGGCGGTGCCGGTCACGCTGCCGTCGGCCGCTGCTTGCAGCGACAGCTTGCCCTCGCCGCTGGCCTGGCTGCCGTCGTCCTTCTTCCATTCTTTCACGCCACCAACGGCTAGCTCGATGCGAAAAAGCTCGGCTTGAAACGAGCCTTGCCACGCCCCTTCGAACCACGCCTTGGGGGGCGCTGGCGCGGCAGACGCAAGGGGCGCCGCCGAGCTTGCAAGCTTGCCTGACGCGGTAGCAGCGGGATCGGGACTTGGCGCTTGCTGACAAGCGACAGCCAACAAAAATAGCGACGCTGTTCTCACGTTGCCTCGTACAATTTTTGGATGCGTACGCCGACTTGGCCGTCGACGTTCACGAGCTCGCCGCGCCCCACTTCACGCCCAGCGATGCGCAACACGACCGGCTCCGCGATGCGCTGTGCGGTTTCGATGATGTCGCCGGGACCGAGGCGCGCCCATTCGCGCGCGCTCATGCTGACGGCGCCGAGCTCGACTCGCACGACGACGGGCGTCTCGAGCAAGACGTCGGTCAGCGTTTCTCCGTCATTCTGGCTGGTGTTGTCGCGTTCCACGGTGAGCCTCGCCTCGGTTGTTTCGCCTACCACAAGTCTTCCGTCGAGCCGCAATTGGACCTGAATTCCCCGCTCGCTTTGCGGACCGACCAGCACGCCGTAGCCAACGCCTTGCAAGTCGACGCTAGCACCTTCGTCGAGCATGAGCGCGCCACCCAGCTCCAGGCCAAGCAAGTCCTGACGGTCCAGCGCCACGCTGGCCACGACCAGTGGCAGCTTGAGCGTCAGCCCACCCAGCTGTTCGAGTCGGGGCTCCTGCGTGACTGTTGCAACGCCCACCACGAACAGCTTGAGCGAGAAGGGGCGGCCTTCGAGCAACAGCGTGACGTCGGCCACTAGCGCTTCTTCACCCACCGGCGCGGCGCCCAACAGCATCGCAGCCAAGCCGGTGCGGCGGGCGGTCTCGACGGTGAGGGCGCCGATTAGCCCTGCCAGCGCAGGCGACAGCGCAGCTTCCGGATCGGTGAGCGGCTCGGAGCGCCGCAGCACGCGCGCGCACAGGAACGCCGCCAGCGCTGGCTCGACCAAAATGCCGAGGGCCAACGTTCCACGGCTCAGCCATAGGGTTTGCCCCAGCGCGGGTGCGCGGCCCAACTGCACCCGCTGCATCACGATTTCACACGGCAGCTCGAGAAGCTCGCCCAACGCTAGCGCGGTGCGAGCCGCGCTGGCTGCGAGCGCCTGCCGCGCACCCGTCGCAACCTGAACGGCTGCGCGCGACACGGGTTCCAGCGCCCCCCACGGATAGGCCGACGGCATGAGCTTTGCCCCCTCTATACCCTGGCTGGTGGCCGGGCATGCAGGGGCTAGGAGTGTAGTGGCATCAGAACAGTTCTCCCCAGGCAGTGGGTCAAAAACAGGTGTGATTACGATATGTTACAATTGTGTCCACAGGCGATCCACAACACTGTGGATGGTCGCTCTGACCGGGCAATCGTCTCTGGCCGGCGGCTCGTGTTATTCGTTTGGGCATGCGCAAGCTAACGATCTTGCTGGGCCTCTCGGCGTTGGTGGCCATGACGACGGCGGCAGCAGCTGCCGAGAAAGCGGCACCTAAGGGTGACGCCAAGGCGGCCTCGGACGGCAAGGCCTCCAAGGAGAAGGACGCCTCGACCGTCGGCAGCGACGGCGTGCGGCGCGACCCCAAGGGCGTCAAGGGCATCAGCCCCTACCAAGAGCTGATCGTCAAAGGCGACCGCGCCTATGTGGCGCGCGACTTCGACGGCGCGGTTACCGCGTACCGCGAGGCCATCAAGTCGGAGCCCGAGAAGGCGCTCGGCCACTACCGGGTTGGCGCGGCGCAATTGGCCAAGGGCGATCAGAAAGAGGCTGAAGCCGCGTTCGTGAACGGCTTACGCTTCGTCGGCAAAGACGGCACCCTCAAAGGCAAGCTCGTCTTTGCGCTGGCAGATTTGCGCGAGCGGCAGAAGAACAACGACGAGGCGATTGGGCGTTGGAAAGAGTATTCCAAGAACGCCGAGGACGAGAAGGAAGCCATCACCTACCCGGCCACGGCAACCGAGCGCGTCGCCCGCAACGAAGCGTGGAAAAAGAACGTCGTCGAGTCCGAAGAAGTGAAGATCCGCATCGCCAAGCGCCTCAAAGAAGCCGACGAAGCGTCGCGCAAGTCGGCTTCGGATCCCAAAAACAAGTAGGAGGCTTGGGGCTCAGGGGTCAGGGACCAGGGGTCAGCCGGCGGAGGGGAACAGCGGAGAAGGACCCTAAGGTAATCGCACGCGCACCGAGTGGAATAACGCTTCGTCGGCTTGGCGCGCGAACTCTTGAAACTGACCATAGGCGCCCGGTTGGACGCGACCGGCCGGTAGCGTGATTTCGCGGTCGAGCACCAGCGTGTTGCCTTGTTGCGCGTCGCGCACCGTAACTTGGCGTTCGCCGTCTTTGACGGTGCGGGGCTGCGCCAGCTGTTCGAGCTTGGCGCCGGCAGGCAGCTCGAGCTTGAGCTTGATGCGCTGGTGGGTTGCGTCCACGAGCAACAGCGGCGTTTGGCGCGTGGGCAATACCGCCAGCTGGCTGAGTCGCACACCGAACGGCGGCGACACGATCAGCGCGCCGCCCGAACGCTCGGCGAAGCCTTGCACGTGACCTTGCACGTGAATCAGTAGCGGGCTGTCCAAGTCGTCGAAATGATCGACCGTGTAGTGGCTGAGCTGGATGCCGCGCAGCTCGCGGCCCAGCAAGCGTGACTCGAGCACGTCGCGCAGCTGATCTTCCGGCATTTGGCTGAGCGCGTTGCGCAAGCCGGTCGCGTACTTGCCGGTGAAGCTGAGCGTGAGCGTGATGTCGGCGGCGCCGGTGGGCAAAAGCTTGACGCTGCCCTCATAGGCCATGTCGTCGATGGTGCCCTCGGTCGGAGTCTTGGTCAGCTCGGGAGTGCCGCTCGACAGCAGGTACGCCGGCATGCCGCGCGCCTCGGCCGGCACGTAGCCAAACGCCGCGTATTTGGAGCCCAACGTGAGCCAAGTGCCGCTCTTGCCGCCGACGCGGATCAACGGCTGCGTGAACAACGCTTGCTCGGAGAAGGGACCGCTCGGCGGCAGCGCCAAGCGATTCTGCGCTGCCGCATAGTCGACCGGAATGTCGAGCGAGCGGCACAACGTAATGTACGCACGCCACAGGTTGCCGTTCTTGCCCACGATGACGCGCCGGCCGTCGTCTTCTTCGCCTTCCTGCACGTTGCCCACCACCCAACGGTAGAGCTTGCGCGCGCGCTCGGCCGTCTTGGTCGCCGGTGCCACGATACGTTGGGCGATGCGCACGATGCGCGGATCTTTCGGGGTGAGATCGGTCAGGCCGTCGCTCATGGCCCTGAGCGCGCTCGGCAAGTCAGCGCCCCAGCCAATCTGCACGCTGGGCAAAAACTCGCTGATAGGCGCGCCAAACGGCTCGACCGGCGCGGCCGGGCTCTGATCGACGCGCCAGCGCCGTACGATCAACGACCCCGTTTCCTTCACCTCCGGCGGCGGGACGTTGTTCTTCGACTCGATCTGCAGCGGTCGATCTTTTGGCGAAACAACCAAGAACTCGGAACGCGCGTAGGCAATGTTCTCTTCGCGGAAGAACCAGCGCGGGCCGAAGTAACGCTTGCCGCGCTCGCCGTCGCCTGGGGTGCTCTCGATGCGTTCGGTCTCGACGTAGTCACCGACTTCGAGGTGCGGCAGGGTTGCGGTGGGCTTACCGTCGACGATCTCCGGCTCGTAAATTTTACCGCTCTTCTTAATCACGCGCAGGTGCAGCCACAGCCCGCGGCGCAGCTCCTGCTCGGCTTGCTGTGTGATGGCTTCGGCGCTCTGCAACTGGATGATTTCGTGCTCCAGCATGCGGCTGGAGCCGTCCGAGTGAACCCACACCGCGGAATAGTCGAGCACGCGCGCTGCAGTGCCGGGCAGCTTCACGCCGGATTTTTCGTAGGCGCTGATGATAGCGTGAGCGTCGTGCCGATAGGGCTCGAGCTCGGTCGCGCCTTCGACCAGATCCAAGGCTTCTTCGATGTTTTCTGTCTCGGCGCCGCCTTCGACGGCCGCGACTAGCGCTTGCACCAGCGCGTCGCCCTTGCCCGAAGCCAAGCCAGCGTCGGCCAGAGCCAGCCGCGCCTGAGAGTTCTTGGGGTTCTGTTTGATGGCGGCTTCGAGCTTGTTCCAGCTCTCTTGCACGTTGCCGGAGCGCACCATCACGTCGTGCACGCGCTCGGCGATGTCTTTGCGCTCGGGGTGGCGCGCGCCGATGCGTTTTAGCTCTTTCAACGCCGCCGGGTAGTCGCGACGTGCCAGCGCGCGACCGAGCACTATTTCGGTGTCGGGGTTCAGCTGGCGGGCGCGCTCGGCAAGCTTGTCGGCCATGGCCGAATCACCGGCGGCCTCCAACACCGGAATCGCGACTTCCAGCGCGTCAGCGTCGTCGGCGAAGCGCGTGGCCAGCTCGCGAGCCGAGGCCGAGTACGCGGCGTACCAGCCCAGCTCGTTGTAAAGGCGGGTGAGCGACGCTAAAATCGCCGGCACCTGGGGGAACTGCCCGGTCAGACCCTTCAGCACCCGTGCGCCCTCGGACATGCCGCTCTTCTCGGCTTCCCACAGGCCCAAAGCCAAACGCGGCGACCACAAGCCCGGGTCGCGTTTGGCGGCGCGCTCGTTGAGTTGGCGCACCAAGTCGCGGCGCTGGCTGTTGTCGAAAATCGGGTCGTTGTCGGTGAAGCGAGCGGCGGTCGCCAGCGCAATTCCGCTAGCCCGGTCCGGATCTTTCACGAGCGGTTCAATCATGACCGATGCGACGTCGGCGCCGCCGTCTTCGCCCGCTAGATTGGCGACCACGAAGCGCAACAGGTCGTCTTTCGGATCGCGCACGCCGTCTTTGCCGACGAAGCGCGCGACGCTGTTCACGGCTAGCGCCCGCGGGCGCGCCAGCGAATAGGGTTTGCTGCCCTCGGTGTCGGTGGGCGCTGCCAGTGGGCGGCCGTCGCGCGACAGCAAGCGAATCTCTACGCTGGGCTCGGTCACCTCGACCAGCACGCGATGGCGCCCTTCCGCCAGCGCGACACCGGCGGCCACGTTGGTCCAGGTGCCCCAATCGCGGACGTCGTGCGCCAGCACAGGTGCGTCATCGACCCAAATGCGCAGCGCGCGGCCAGCCCAGACCACGACTTCGGTGGGCTGGCTCAGCGTCACGAACGTCTCGGCGTAGTACACGCCGCCGGGCATCGGCTCTTTGGTCTCGACGTTGCAGCCGGTGCGGGTTGTCTGAAGCTGGCGTGGCGGCTCGCCCTGACCGGCATCCATCGGGAACCGAGCGGGCCACGGACCAGGCGCCTCAGCCGCAAACGAGCGCAACAAGTCGGGCGCGGCGTTGCGCCCGAACGGCCCAGCAAGCCGCAAGTCTTTGACGCAGCCGCGAAGCTTCACCGACAGCGCGGCAAGGTCCTTTTCGCCTTCGGCGTAGGCCTCCGACAGCGCCCAATCGGCAAGCTCCCCGCGGGCGCGAAAGCCAAGCTGCCCCGGGTTGTTCAGCGTTTCTTGCACGAACGGCTTCCAGCGCTGCCACAGCGTCGGGTCGTTCGAGCGAAAACCGATCGCTTGACGCGTGGCGTACCAACCCAAGAGCTCGGCGCGTGGGTCGTCGCTGTCACGCGCGGCCTTGACCGCGCGCATCATGGCTTCGGGAGCTTGCCGCAGGCGCCCGTGCGAAAAATCATCCAGGCCGCGGCCAAGCTCCGCCAAAAGGTCGGTGGCGCGGGCTCGATCCAACGCCTGGCGCGCCTTCTTGGCCTTGTCGGGGCTGCCGTCGGGCGAGAGCAGCTCGCCCAAGAACCACGCGCTGGTTTGCTTGCCGTCAAGCTCCGCGTTCCGGCGCAGCTCGGCAATGGACGGAGCTTTGGCATCACCGGCGCTCTTTGCGCAAGCGCCAAGCAAGCAGGCCGACGCGAACGTTAGTGGCAGAAGTGAACGACGAAAACTCATGGTTTCACCAGCAAACGGGCGCTGAAGGCCGAGTCGGCCTCCTCACAAAAACGCTTCCACGCCTGGTAGTCGGCGGGTTCGATGCGCGAGACTTTGACTTGTAGCTTGCTGCGCACGACCACCTCGCCGTGGCTCTGCTCGACCTTCAGCGAGTACGAACCGAACTGCGACGTGTTGGCGCGCGTCGCGGGTAGCGACGCAACCTTGCCGCCGGGCGGCAGCTTGACGCGATACACGTCGTCGATCGTCGTGAACGCAATCAGCTCGACCGGCTGGCGCCGCTGCGAAAGTGACGCGAAATTGGGCGTCAAGCGGAAGCCGCTGGTCACCGGCAGGCTGAGCGTGTCGCCCTCGTTGCGAGCAAAGCCTGGCGCGACCGCCCGCACTTTTATCGTCACCGGCTCTTCGGCGTTCGAAAGGTCACTGGTGACTAGGCCCGCAGGGCCTTCATTGATCAGCACGCCCGGAAAATCGCCGCCCAGATCGCGCGTCATGCGCTCGCGGCGCGTGGCCTCGGCGCCGTAGGCGTCTCGCCACGAGGCGGCGTTGTAGCCACCGGTTGCGTACTGGATGTCCAGCTTGGCGCTGCCCTTCGCGTTGAGCTCGATCTGCAGTTCGCGGCGTACGAAATTCTTGTCCGGGTCGGCGTCGGGGATGCGCGTCAACAGCGCCTTGCCCTCGTTGACTTGCAGCACGACGGCGCCAACGTCCATTTTGGGCAGCTCGAAAATGCCGGTGTGCTCGGCCGTACCGTCGAGGTACAGGTCGAGCGACGGCACGTAGGCAATGGCGTGGTCGAACGGAGCAAAGCTGGCGACTTTCGAGCGAAAATCGCCACGCATGCGCGTGCGGGTCACGACGATGGTCGACGGAATGCCGACCTCTTTGAGCAAGGTGGCGATCACGGTCGCCTTGTCTTTGCAGTCACCCCAGCCGCGCGCGACGGTTTGCACGCAGCGCCGCGGCTTGTAGCCGTAAATGCCGAACTCGAGCGCCACGTAGCGCGTGTTCTCGGTCACCCATTTGTAAATGGCTTTGACCTTGTCAAGCTCTGCCGTTTTGCCTTCGGTGATCTTCTTCGCAAGCTTGCGCGTCTCTTCGTCGAGGTCGAACTGGTCCTTGATCAGACCCCAGTACCAGCGGCCCAGGTCGTCCCAATTCTTGTAGGTGGAGACGTGCACCGAGCCGAGCACCTCCGGCCAGGGCGGCATGGAAGGCTCCGGATTCAACGCCGGAATGGCTTTGGCCGCGAAGCGGTACACGCGCTGGTTGCCGGCCACGCTGTTGGACGTGGTCAGCCCGGGGATGTTTTGGTCGAAGTAAAACGTGCGCTCCTTCGGCGTAATCAACACGTATTCCGCGTTGGAAACGGGCTCGCCGCCTTGCAACGCCACGATTTCGCCAAAGTAGTTGCCGAACTCGTTGCGCGGCGTCACGTCGTCGACGCGGTAACGTAGCTCCACCACATCGCCCGGTTCGAGCCGCGGAAACTGGACGTAGAAGCTGCGCGCGGACGTGTACATCGAGATCGACGGATCGTCCGCGGAGCCTTCGCCGTACTCGACGGCCTCGTCGATTTTGCCGTCGGCGCGGTACACCTTGGCGCCGCGCAGCTGCACGACTTGACGGTCGGCCTCGTAGCCGAAGCCGTACTGGCGCCCGGCTGCTGCTGCCGGCTCGGTCAGGGGCTGAAAAACCACCTGGCGAAACTGACTCGACAGCCCGTTGTTGAACACGGTCGTCACCGTGAGGTCGCGCAGCGTGCGGCGCGGTTGTCCGCCCGACGGCGCGAAGCGCTGCTTCAGGAATTTGTCCGAATTCCAGGCGTAGGCCTCGTCGGGCCGCGGCTTGGCGGGCTCCAGGTGCTCCACGTACTCGCGCACGTCGCGGTCTTGCGGGCGAATTCGCAAGACTTCTCGCAGGCTGAGCAGCTGCTCGTCTCGGCGACCGAGCTCGCCTTGCAGCTCGGCCAGCGCGCGTAGCGTGTTGACGTCTTCGGGTGCAAGTTCGAGCGAGCGCTTGTAGGTAGCGGTGGCGCGCTCCGGCTGTCCCAGCGAGCGGTAGGCGCGAGCCGCAACCCCGAGCGCCCATTGGTTGCCGTTGTAGGCTGCCAGCAAGCGTTCGACCCAGCGTTCGGCTTCACCGCGGCTACGGCGCGCGATAGCCAAGTCGATCATCGACGTCAGGTAGTTACCGTCGTCGAAGCGTCGCATGGCGTAGCGCTCTTCCGCTTCGGTGGCGTCGGCGGCGCGGCCCAGCAAGCGCAGCTGGCTGCCGTACATGTTCAGCAGGTTCACCGACTCGGGTGAACGCCGCACGGCTTGCTCGAGAACGCCGAGCGCAGTGCGCGGCAAGCCGGCCATGTTGTACAGCTCGACTCGGCCCGCCAAGGCCAACACGTCGTCCGGATCATCGGCCAGTACGCGATCGAAAATCGGCGAAGCGTCGCGCCAGTTGGGGCTATTGCGACGGTGCACCGCGCGCGCATTCAGCAGGTCTTTCGAGGTCTTGCCAGATTTTTTGGCCAGCGCCTCGGCCTTGTTGAGCCACTCGTTCTGCTGGTTTCTGTCCTCTGCCAAGCGGCTGGCCAGCAAGTAGCGGTCGATGTTCGGTTCAGCATCGGCAGCGCGCTGCGAAAGATCGCGCGCCAGGTGCAGCGCCGGGTCGTCGCCGTTGGTGTCGGCCAAGTAGCGGGCGTAGGACTCCAAGTCCCGCGCGCGCGGCTGCTTGCCGGACACCAAGCGCTCAAAGAGCGGTACGGGGCCGAAGGTGGGCCGCGCCTTGGCGTCGGCTTTCGCTTCGGGTTTGGAGGCTTTGGCAGGTTTGGCTGCGGCTTCGCGCGCTGCGGCAGGCTTGCCGGCGGGCTTGTTGGCGGCCGCCTGCAGACGCTCGGCGGCCTTTTGACTGTCGGCAACGTCGATGGACGTCGAGAGCCGCGGGTCCGGCGCGCCTTGCTCGTCGGCCACGCGCACCGAAAGCTCGGGCGCGTTGTCTTCGCCGCACACCTTCAGCACCAACGTGTTGGGACCGGGCTGGAGCACGAGCTCGACGCCCGACCGGTCGAAGTCGTGGCCGCGGTAGGCGACGTCTTTCAGGCTTTCTTCGCCGTTCCAGAACAGCTTGAAGGCGCCGCCTGCGCCGACGTACACGCGAATTTTGCGGCTGCCGCGCGTGAGCTTGTCGTCTTTCACGAAGGCCGTGGCGTAAATGCAGACCTTGGTCTCGGGCCGCACCAGCGCGCTGGCGTCGAGCCAGCCAAACGGAAACGCGTTGGCAATGGCTCGGTAGCGGACCGGTCGCTCTTTTCCGCTGTATGCGCGACCCGGCGTGATGGGCGCGGTGAGCTCGGCTTCGGGCTCGAATACCTGCTCCAGGCCGCTTTTGCCTTCGTTGTCGAAGGGGCCGACCAGCAGAAAGCTGCTGATGTAGCCGAGCGCCTTGATGTGCTCGGTGGCGGCCTTTTGGTCGCCGCGTCGCGCTCGCGCGAACGCCGCCAGCACGCCCGCGTAGGCGCGCGCCTCGGCACTGAGCTTCTTGTTCTCGGACGCGCCCAGCAGCGCTTCCTCGATGTGGGCCGCGTCGGCTCGGTCCCACAAGCTCCAGATGCGATCGACCGCACCGTAAGCTTCGGGACCCTCGCCGCGGTCAAGCGTGGCGAGCGCTCGCAAGAGCTCGGGGTGGAAAACCGAAGCGACGGCTCGAGCCTCCGACCCTGTGCCCGTGACGAACAGGCTCAGCGCCAGCACCGAGATCAGAAACCGCCTCATTGACTGGCCCTTCGTGGGCTTTGTCCTGCCGAGACTCATGTTGGGGGACCGAGCGTACGGGCTCGGGCGGCGAAGCGCACGCCCCGTTGCACCTACAGTGGAGGGGGCTCGGGAGTCGGGGTCAGCGGTCAGCGGTCAGCTGGAGTGGGGCAAAGGCGCGTGAAACGGGGCTATGAGACGAGCGGTCACGAGAGAGCCGGCAGGCTCAGCGGCCGGGGGTGACCCGTACTTCGTGAAGCGCAGCGGATGGGGGCAGCCGTCTTGCTGACTGCGGCTCGGTCATATACAAGTGGTGACTCCGTTTTTTTAGGCTCCATAGCTCGAGCTCGAGGCGCTGATGGTCAATCCGCAGATGGTGATGTACGAGGAGGAGTTCAACCAAATCCAGACGGTCGTGGACCGCCTGGTTCGGGAAGCGAACGCCAAGGTCGTCTTCATCGTCGACAAGAACGGTCAGCTCATCGCCGCTAGCGGCGAGGTCGACAATATCGACACCACTTCACTCGCCTCGCTCACCGCAGGCAACATTGCCGCGACCGGTGGCATCGCGAAGCTGCTGCGCGAGAACGAGTTCGCGACGCAGTTTCACGAGGGTGAGAAGGCGAACATTCACATCCAGCTCGTGGGTAACCGCGTAATCCTGGTGGTGATCTTCGACAGTAAGTCGAGCCTAGGGCTCGTTCGCCTTCGCGTTCGCAAGTCGAGCGAAGAGCTGGGCCGCATCTTCGATGCTCTTTTGAGCAAGGTTCAGGAGCCTGGTGGTGACTCGCCGTTCGCAGAGATCACGGACGAGGACATCGACAATCTTTTCAATGACTGAGGAATCCGGGCGATGAGCTTCATCAATTACATGGCCCGGGAGATCAACTGCAAGATCGTCTATTACGGTCCTGGTCTCTGCGGCAAAACCACGAATCTTCAGTACATTTACGAGCGCACCAATCCCGACGCGAAGGGCAAAATGATCAGCCTCGCGACCGAGACCGAGCGCACCTTGTTCTTCGACTTCCTGCCGCTCTCGCTTGGTGAAATTCGTGGCTTCAAGACCCGCTTCCACCTGTACACGGTGCCGGGCCAGGTTTTCTACGACGCCAGCAGGAAGCTGATCCTGAAGGGCGTCGACGGCGTGATTTTCGTCGCCGACTCGCAGATGGAGCGCCTCGAGGCCAATCAAGAGAGCGTCGAGAACCTGCGCACCAACTTGGCCGAGCAGGGCTACTCGCTCGAGAAGATTCCGTACGTCGTCCAGTACAACAAGCGCGACCTCCCGAACGTGGTTTCGGTAGAAGAGCTACGCCCGCTCATCAACCCGATGAACGTGCCCGATTACGAAGCCAATGCGCGCGCCGGCGTGGGTGTGTTCGATACGCTGAAGGCCGTTAGCAAACTGGTCCTGAACGAGCTGAAGCGCGGCGGGTGACGTTGGAAGGTCGCCCAGCGCGGCCTTCGAAGAAGGCGAGGGCTGAGGCGCGCGCCAATAAGCAACGCGAGCCGTTGACACGCCTGAAGGTCGAGCAAATGGCGCTCGCCTACGTCAATCGCTTTGACTGCACCGCCACCAAGCTGAAGCGGCACCTCGCGGAGCGCGTGAAGAAGCAGGGCGGCGACGAAAACGCCGAGGCTTGGATTGCCGAGCTGGTCGAGCGCTACCTCGGCTCGGGCGTGCTGAACGACGTGCGCTTCGCCAAGAACCTAGCGTCGCAGCTGACGACGCGCGGCAAGTCGTCACGCATGATTTCGCAAAAGCTGGCACTGCGCGGCGTGCCCGCCGAGGTCGCCCAGGAGCTGATGACCGCCAGGAAGCAAGACGAGCCCAACGCCGAGCTTTACGCGGCGCGCGCTTTTGCGAAGAAGCGCCGGCTGGGGTGGCACCGCGACTCGGACAAACGTGCAGAGTACCGCCAGAAGGACCTGGCCGCGCTGGCGCGCCAAGGCTTCAGTTTCGACGTCGCGAAGAAAGCGCTAGCAGCCGAAGCGGGCAGCGACGAATTTTAGAGAGTCGAGATGCAAGACTTCGAGCAGCTGGGCGCTTTCTACTTGGGCAGCGGGTACGACCTTGCGGAGCGCAAGCGCCGGCCGGAGCTCGTGCTGTACGACTCGCGCCACCTCACGACGCACGCTTTGTGCGTCGGCATGACTGGCAGCGGTAAGACCGGGCTGTGTATTGGGTTGCTGGAGGAAGCGGCGATCGACGGCATTCCCGCGATCGTGATCGATCCGAAGGGCGACATCGCGAACCTGCTGCTGACGTTTCCGGGCGCCAAGCCGTCAGACTTTTTGCCGTGGGTCGACGTCGAGGAGGCGGCACGCCAAGGGCTGTCTGCCGAGGCCTTTGCTGACAAAGTCGCGTCGCAGCACGCAGCAGGCCTCGCCGATTGGGGCCAAGACCTGGCGCGCATTCAGCGCTTTCGCGACGCCTGCGATTTGACGATCTACACGCCGGGCAGCTCCGCGGGCGTCGAGCTATCGCTGCTGCGCTCGTTCGACCCGCCCGACGCGGCCGTGCTGGAGGACGCCGAGCTGTTCGCGGGCAAGGTCGAGGGCTCGGTGTCGGGTCTGCTGGGGCTGCTCGGCATCGAAGCCGACGCGCTGCGCAGCCGCGAGCACACGCTCTTGTCCCAAATCCTGGGGCAGGCTTGGGCGGCAGGAAAAGGCCTGGATTTGGCCGGCATCATCGCGGCAATCCAGGCGCCGCCGTTCGAGCGCGTCGGTGTGATTGAGCTTGAAGCGTTCTACCCAAAGCAGGACCGCGCCGACTTGGCCGTTGCGGTGAACGCGCTGCTGGCGTCGCCCGCGGCGGCGGGTTGGGCGCGCGGTGAGGCGCTCGACGTTTCG
>JAYUYU010000445.1:0-2106 GCA_043752365.1 Myxococcales bacterium
GGTAAGCTTGACGCCGTTCGGTCGAGCTTGGGACCTGAAGGCAACGGGCGTCGACAAAGTCTTCGAGCTGCCGTTCGCCGAGAACCAACGCGGGCTACGCCGGGCCGTGAAGCAGGCGCACGCGCGGGGCCTCAAGGTGCTGCTCGTGCCGCACCTGTGGGTCGAGAGCGGCGGCTGGCGCGGCGAGATCGATCCGGAGACCGACGAAGGCTGGCGGCGCTTTGCCGAAGGTTACCGAGCGTACGTGCTTGGCTGGGCGCGCTTTGCCCAGAGTGCGCACGTGGACATGCTGGCCGCGGGAGTGGAGCTACGCAGTTGGCTGACCACCACGCACGCGCCTAGCTTTTTCCCGATTTTGCGCGATATTCGCGCCGCCTATTCGGGCCTTTTGACGTACGCCGGCAATTGGGACGACGTCGAGCAGACGGTGATTTTGGGCGAGGTCGACGTGATTGGCGTCAACGCCTTTTATCCGCTCACCGACAAGCCGAACGCCAGCGACGCCGAGCTGGTGACCGGGGGCCTTACGGTAGGCAAGAAGGTCAAGGCGCTGGCCGAGCTTTGGCAGAAGCCGGTGATGTTCAACGAGTTCGGCTACACCGCGCGCACCGATCCGGCGTTGCGTCCGTGGGAGTGGCCCGACCGCATGAGCGGCGTGAAGATCGACGCGCGTGCGCAAGCCAGCGCCTACCGCGGGCTGTTGGCCGGCATGCTGCAAACGCCCGAGCTGGTGGGCGCGTTCGTGTGGCGCCTGTACGCAGATCCCGACGACTTGTCGCAGGAAGCCGAGTGGGGCTTCTCACCGCGTGGACGCCAAGCAGAGCTGTACTTGCGCGACGCTTTTTGGGGGCGTTGGGCGAGCGACGCCAGGGACGCTAGCGGTGGAAGTGCGTTGGCGCGGGGCGGTTTTTACCGTGCGCCGGCGCAAATTCCCGGCGTGTTTTAAGTATTGTATGTCAGGCACGTACAATACGCATCGCGCTACGTCACCTCGAGCTGCACGAGCTCGCTCACCTGCCGCTCGACTCGACGCCGCCGGCCGCGGGCGCCGCGCTTGGTCTGTGCAGCGGTCCCGACGCCCGCAGCCTGTTCTACGAAAGCGTCGTCGAAGCGATTCTGCCGCCGCTCGAAGCGCTTGGGCTGCGGGCCCGCGACGCCTGGACGTCGCGCCACATCGCCGACCCTCTGCTTCGCCCCTCAATTCTCAATCCTCACCACTCACGACTCAATAAGAGCCTTCCGGTAACTTGACGCCCTTCGGCAAGTCCAGGGCTGGAGCCTGCACCGCGCCCTCGCCGCCTTCGAGGTAGGCGTAGCGAGCGACGTTGGACAGCACTCGTGCCACATAGCCTCGCGTTTCTTCGTAGGGAATGCGCGCCACGAACAGGTCGAGGGGCAAGCTTTCGCCGCCCACCAACCAGCGGCTGACCGCTTGCGGACCGGCGTTGTAGGCCGCCAGCGCCAGCGGCACGTTACCTTGGAAGGTGTCGATGAGCTTGCGCAGGTAGGCCGAACCGAGGCGAATGCTGGCGTGCGCGCGGGTCAAGCTCTGCGGCTCGAGCTTTTCGCCGAGCTCTTCGGACACGCGTTCGGCGGTCGTTGGCATCAGCTGCAGCAGCCCCACGGCGCCGACAGGCGAGCGCACCGCCGGGCGAAAACCGCTTTCTTGCCGCATGACGGCCCACAGCAGCCCGCGCGGCAAGAGCCGTTCGCGCTCGGCGCGCGTTACCAAGTCCGCGTAAGGTCGGGGGTAGACGCAATCCCACATCCAGCGCGAACGCGGGCCCGGTGCGCGGTCGAGCCCGGCGCGCGTGGCGGCACTTTGCCCGACGGAGTAGCGGCGGTCGGCGACCTCCAGTAGGCCGTACAGCTCACACAACGCTTCACCCGAGCGGGGCGCGTTGCTGCGACCCAAGCGGCGTTCTTGCCCGTTCAAGGCAATGGCGGCGTCGCTTTCAAGGCCCAAGCGATGGAGAAGCGCGGCGTCGGCTGGCAGCTTCAGCTCCAGCGGCGGTGGGGTAGCGCCGCTGGGAGGCGGCTCGAGCCAAGCCGGCAGCTCACTGCCGAGCGAGCGCAGGCGCGCGGCGGCAACCAGAGCCGGAAAAC
>JAYUYU010000446.1:0-2106 GCA_043752365.1 Myxococcales bacterium
CTCGGGCGCGACGTAACCGGGCGTACCCAGGAACACGTTGCCGAAAGTCGCGTCCACGCCCTTGGGACGCGCGATACCAAAGTCCGAGATCTTGAAGACCTCGCTCGTACCAAAGCCCGCGCACAAGACGTTGGCAGGCTTCAAGTCGCGGTGGATCACCCCCTCGCGGTGCACGGCCTCGAGCCCAGCGCCAACGCACTCGAGCACGCTGATGGCACGCTCCGGGGCAAAGGCTTGGTGTTGCGTTTGCCGGCAGTGCCCGACCCGTTCATGAAGCGTCGTGCCCTCTACTCCGCCATGCACGTGCTCGAGCGCGATCCACGGTAGCTCGAGCGGACGCTCCCGGAAGGACGTCGAAACGAGCCCCGTATCCAATAGCCGGACGACGTACGGTGTCGGCGGGATGTGCTCGTTGAGCCGACCGAGTGCCACGGCCTCCTTGCGAAGTGAAAGCAACGCGGCCTCGCCGGTGGCGAGCACGATGTCGGGATTGACGATTTTTAGCGCGACGGCCGAGCTGCCGGCGGCGGTCGCCCGCAGCGCGAAATAGACGGAGCCCATCCCGCCTTCGCCCAACAACCCACGCAGCCGGTACTCGACCCCAGTTTGAAACGTCGAGGCGATCGTTTGGCCCGAAAAGTCGAAACGGCCGCTGGGTGCGCTCGAATCCAACATCTCACTCCTCGGCGAGCAGCACCGCTTCGACCGCGCGCTCGTTGAATGCCTGATCCAGATGGTCGGGCTGCCACGCCGAGCGTAGCAGCGTTTCGATGCGCTCTTCAGCCGCACTGCTGTGCCCGCTGTCGGCTGGTGCCTGCAAGTCGCTGCGGCGCAAGACGTGTGACAGGCGCTCGGTTGGCGCGAGCGCCGTGACCCTGGGCGCAGCGGCTTCGCTCGGGCCTTGTGGGTCCTCGCTTTCCTCAGCCAGCAGCGTCCGCGCCCACATGCTCAGGAGCGGCGAGGCAGCGAGCGTGAGCACGTAGCCGCCGATCCGCAGGCTGTCGCCCAGCGCAAGACCCACGCGGCCGGCGACGGGCTGGCCGCGTAGTAGCGTGCCATTCGAGCTGCCCAGGTCGGTGATCCAGTAACTGGAGGTGGCAGTGTCGGTCCTCAAGGTGGCGTGTTGGCGTGATACCCCCCGACCCGGCAACTTTAGATCGGAATCGGGATCGCGCCCCAGGCTGATTTGCGCGCGATTGAAGACATGCACGGTCGCGCCCGCTCCACCGTCGACGAGCAGGAAAACCAACGGAGACGCACGGCGCACCTCGTAGGAGGCGCACAGGCCGGAGCGCAGGGCCTCTTTGGCGCGATGCACTCGTTGATCGACGGCGTTGACCGTCACCCCCCAAGCGGCTGCCAGCTCTTCCCGCGACCGCTCCTCCAAGAAACGCAGCCGTAACGCTTCCGCGTGCTGCGTGCTCAAGCCTTCGAGAGCCCGCTCGACGTAGCTGCGCGTCTTGGCCTGGTCGTAATTGTCCGTGAGGCGGCTGGATTCGACCTGCGTTTCTTCGAGCTCGCGCGCAATATCGCTCGGATCACACAGAGTTTCGCCCTTGGCTTTGCGGATGGCCCGCAGCGCCACGCGCAGCGCCACTTGTCGCAACCACGGGTAGGCGCCGAAGCCCTGCCAGCGAAAGCCCCCAAAGCTCTTGATGGCCTCCAGGTAGGTGACCGCCAATGCTTCCTCGGCGGCTGATGGATTTCCCAAACGCGGCAGTAGAACCTGCCGGTAGAGGCGCGGCCCATGCAGCGCCAAAAGCTCGCCGAGGGCGGCTCGCTCGCCGGATTGGGCCCGCTCACAGCGTCGTTGCTCATCGAGGAGCTGCTCGTCGCTGGGCGCTGGCACGGGCGGCTCCACGGCCATCCAGGCTAATCCCCCGAGGTTAATGTTGGGCTGACAATCTCATAACGACGCCCTATTTTTTGGGGCTTGCGCCTTGCGTTTGGTGACTGCGGCCCCCCCGGGGGCACCTCCGGCCACCTGATGGACGTAAGCAATGTCTGGCCGCGGCCATTAGGAGGGGTGACACCGAATCGGAGGACGCTGTAGCCTCCAGGCCGCGAGAAACGGCCGGGGCCGACGCTCGCTGCCTTGGGACTCCG
>JAYUYU010000447.1:0-13579 GCA_043752365.1 Myxococcales bacterium
CAGCGGCCGCTGGACGAAGCGGCGCGCTTGCTGGCCGGCAACTCCGTCTCGACCAACGGCGAACACCTGCAGCAGCGCGCAGTCGAAATCATCGACGCGCGTATGCCGCCCCGCCTCCACGTCGAGGTGCGAGCCGCGGCGCGCGCCACTGGCGGGCAGCTCGCGGTGCCGGAAGTCGGGTCGAGCTCGCCGCCGGCCGCGGCGTCTCCCAAGTCCAACTGGCCGGAAATTCACGCCCCACTGCTCGAGCTGATTCACCAGCATCGCTCCACGCTGGTTTTCGTCAACAGTCGCCGCTTGGCTGAACGGCTAGCGCAGAGCCTGAACGAGCTGGCCGGGACTGAAATTGCGCTCGCGCATCACGGCTCCCTCGCCAAGGACCAGCGCGCGTTCGTCGAAGATCAGCTCAAACTCGGTAAGCTGCGCGCGCTGGTCGCAACCTCGTCGCTCGAGCTCGGCATCGACATGGGGGCCATCGACTTAGTGGTGCAGGTAGAGGCCCCCCCCAGCGTGGCTTCGGGTCTGCAGCGTATCGGACGCGCCGGCCATAGCGTCGGCGAGATTTCGCATGGCATCGTGTTCCCCAAGCACAAGGGCGAGCTGCCGGCTGCCGCGGTGGTGGCGCGCGGCATGCACGAAGGCGCCGTCGAAGCGACCCGCTACCCACGCAATCCGCTGGATGTGCTGGCGCAGCAAATCGTGGCGATGGTCGCCAACGAGTCGCTGGGAGCGGATACGATTTTCAACCGCTGTCGCCAAGCAGCACCGTTCGCGGAGCTGCCGCGCGCGTCGTTCGACGGCGTGCTCGAGCTGTTGGCCGGGCGTTACCCGTCGGACGAGTTCTCGGAGCTGCGGCCGCGAATTACCTGGGATCGCGTCACGGGCGAAATCAACGCGCGCGCCGGCGCCAAGCGCATCGCCATCGTCAGCGGCGGCACCATCCCCGATCAAGGCCTTTACGGCGTGTTCCTCTCGAACAGCGAAAAGCCGGTGCGCGTCGGCGAGCTAGATGAAGAGATGGTGCACGAGTCGCACGCGGGCGACATATTCTTGCTGGGCGCCAGCTCGTGGCGCATCGACGACATCACGCACGACCGCGTACTGGTGAGCCCGGCCCCCGGCCAGCCCGGCAAAATGCCCTTCTGGCGCGGCGGCGGTCCGGGGCGTCCGGTCGAGCTGGGCCGCAAGATTGGCGTGCTCACGCGCGAGCTGATGGAGCTGCCAATGCAGCGCGCAACCGAAATCCTGAAAGAGGCACACGGCTTCGACAGCGGCGCCTGCGAAACATTGCTCGAGTACTTCTACGAGCAGCGCGCCGCCACCGCCGTCGTTCCGAACGACCGCGCGGTCGTAGTCGAACGCTTCAAGGACGAAGTGGGGGACTTCCGGGTCTGCATTTTGAGCCCGTTCGGGCGCCGCGTACACGCGCCCTGGGCAATGGCACTGGCCGAGGGCTTTCGCAATCGTTCAGGGGCCGAGCTCGACGCGGTTTGGTCGGACGACGGCATCGTGCTGCGCTTGCCGGACACCGAAGAGCAACTGTCGGCCGAAGAGTTTGCGCCCGATCCCGACGAGGTCGAAGCGCTGGTCGTACAGGGGCTGGCCAAAAGCTCGCTATTTGCGGCGCATTTTCGTGAGAACGCCGGCCGGGCGCTGCTGTTGCCGAAGCGTGACCCCAGGCGCCGGACACCGCTCTGGGCGCAGCGGCGTCGCGCGGCGGATTTGCTGCGTGTCGCCAGCCAGTATCCGTCGTTTCCGATGATTCTGGAGACTTACCGAGAGTGCCTGCGCGACGTCTTCGACTTGCCGGCACTCATCGAGCTGCTGTCGGCGATTCGACGGCGTGAAATCGCGCTGGTGCCCGTCGACTCACGCAGCCCATCGCCGTTCGCCAGCACACTGCTGTTCTCGTACGTCGGCAACTTCATCTACGACGGCGACGCGCCGCTCGCGGAACGGCGCGCCCAAGCCCTGGTGCTCGATCAGGCCGAGCTACGCGGCTTGATGGGCGAAGCAGAGCTGCGTGAGCTATTCGACGCCGAAACCATCGCCAGCGTCGAACGCGACTTGCTGAAGCTGCGCGAGCCCAGCCTGCGCCACGCCGACGACGTCCACGACCTCTTGCTCTTGCTCGGCGATCTAACCCTCGATGACTTGCAGGCACGCGCCCACGAACCTGCCGCAATTCCCGCAATTTTGGAGGGCTTGCAAGCTGCGCGGCGCGTGGCACGGGCGCACATCGCAGGCGAGCCTCGTTACTTTGCGGCCGAGGACGCGGGCAAGCTGCGTGACGCGCTGGGCGTGATGCCACCGCCCGGCTTGCCCAGCACCTTCTTGGCTCCGACCAGCGATGCGCTGCGCGAGCTGTTGTCACGCTTCGCGCGCACGCACGCGCCGTTCACTAGCGACGTACCGGCACGCCGCTACGGCTTGGGCCGCGGCGTCGTCGAGTCGACGCTCCTGCAACTCGAAGAAGTCGGCCGGGTGGTTCGCGGGGAATTCTTGCCCGGCGGCCGCGAGCGCGAGTGGTGCGACAAGAACGTGCTGCGCATGATTAAGCAACGCAGCTTGGCCAAGCTGCGGCACGCCATCGAGCCTGTGCCCCCGGAGGCGTTCGCGCGCTTGGCGCTGGCTTGGCAAGGTGCTCAACAGCCGTCACGAGCGCCCGACGCGCTCGAGCGCGCCATCGACCAACTGCAGGGCACCCCCATCGCCGCGTCGGTATTGGTAGAAGACGTGCTTCCGGCGCGCATTCTCGGGTTTTCTCCGGCCCATCTCGACAGCTTGCTCGCGACAGGCGAACTGGTTTGGGTCGGCGTCGAGCCGCACGGCTCGAGCGACGGGAAGATTGCGTTTTATCGCACAGACAAGCTCGACCTTTTGGCGCCCGCACCCATTCCGGCCGCGGGTGAGGCGCAGGCCAAGCTGCGCGCCGAGCTGCAGCAAGGCGGCGCGCTGTTCTTCGCTGATTTGGCGCGGCGGCTTGGCGGTTTCCCGCGCGATTTGCTGAGCGCGCTGTGGGACTTGGTGTGGGCGGGTGAAGTGACGAACGACACGCTCGCGCCGCTGCGCTCCCTGCAAGCCCAAGCCAAGCCCGGACGTGGCCGTCCTGATCCGCGCGCACGCCGCGCGCCGATGCCGGGCAGCGAGGGTCGTTGGTCGTTGGTGCGGCGTGAGGCGACGTCCAGCGTGGCTGAACAGCGCATGGCTCGCGCCCGGCTGCTGCTCGATCGCCATGGCATCGTAAGCCGCGAAATCGTCAACGCCGATGGGCTCGGAAGCTTTGCCGAGCTGTACCCGGTGCTCAAAGCGATGGAAGACGCAGGCAAGGTACGGCGCGGCTACTTCATTGCCGGGCTCGGTGGCGCGCAGTTTGCGCTGCCAGGTGCCGACGAACGCTTACGTCTATCGGCTGAGGACAAACCTGCCGTCGTCCTGGCCGCCACGGATCCGGCCAATCCCTATGGTGCCGCCCTGCCGTGGCCCGGCGGCGAACCGCGCCCGCAGCGCACGCCGGGCGCCCTGGTCGTGCTGCACGCAGGCCGGCTGCTCGCGTACCTCGGCCGCAGCGATCGCTCGCTATCGCTCTTTCTCGACGAGCAAGAGCCGGCGCGCTCGCACCAAATGGCAGCGCTTTTGGCCGCTTTGAAAACGCTAGTTGGTTTTGGCAAGCGGCGCGTCCTCTTGATCCAAACCATCGACCGAGAAGAAGCGGCGCGCTCGCCTCTGGCCGCTGCGTTCTTGGCCGCCGGCTTTGGCGGCGCCGCGGCAGGTCTCAGCTTGCGCCGCGGCCCCGTGCCACTGGATGAAACCGAAGCACTCGAGGACGCCTAGCGCGCGCCATGCCCGAAGGGGACACGCTCCATATGGCGGCCCGGAAGCTGGACGCCGTGCTCACCGGTCGCGTCGTGACGCGCTTCGAGTCGCCAGTGCCGGAGCTCAAGGAGCAGGGTGTGGAGGGGTTGGCGGTGACGCGCGTGCGCGCGGTTGGCAAGCACGTGATCATCGAGTTCTCGGATGGCAGGGCGTTGCTGAGCTTTCTGCGCATGCAGGGCAAATGGAGCGCCAAGGAGAAGTCGGGCATGCGCGAGCGTGCGCTGAAGTGGGCTGCCCGGGACGTGAAGTGGGACGACGAAGAAACCACGCTGATCATCGAAACCGAAACCAGCCTGGCAGTCCTCAGCCGCGCCGCGCTAGCTCAGCTTGCCCCGTTGGCAAAAATCGAGCAGCGCTTGTCGAGCTTGGGGCCGGACCTGCTGAGCCCCGACTACGACCAAGCCGAGGTGATGGCGCGGTTGCGCGAGCACCCTGACACGACCGTCGCCGAAGCATTGATGCTGCAGTCGATAGTCGCCGGCATCGGCAACGTCTACAAAGCCGAGGTCCTCTTTATCGAAAAGGTGTCGCCGTTCGTCAGCGTAAGCGCGCTCGACGACGCAACGCTCGAGCGGCTTCTGAAGCGCGCACGTGAGCTCATGCGCCGCAATCTAAAGGGACCACGCCGCACCACCTTCGGCACTTTCGCCGGCCCCCCCTACTTCGTCTACGGGCGCAGTGGCCAGCACTGCATGAAATGCGACACCAAAATCCGCATGCTGCGCCAAGGCCCCTTGCAGCGCTCGACCTATTTTTGTCCCGAATGCCAGAACGTCACGTGAGCGCGAATCAGCGCGCGGCACAGCTGGTCGCGCAGGTCGCCTTGGCTGGCCAAGAGCCTGCAGGCCCCCCCTGGCCGCCGGAGAAAAAGCCGCGTGGCAGCGGGCAAGTTGCTCACTCGCCGGACGCCCACTACATTCACCGCCTTATTCAACGGAGGTGGATCATGGGCTCAAGGGTAACGGCTTTTCTGTGTGCGTGGGCTGCGCTGTCGGTGGTGGGCTGCGGCAAGTCGGACGGTAGCGCGGAGCCAATTCCGCAGACTGACTTACCCAAGCGCGTCGCCAATCTACTCTGCGACAGCTTGGCGGCCTGTTGCAAGAGCAACGGCCATGCCATCGACACGGCAGGCTGTAAAACAGCCTACACGGCCGAGCTTGAGCGCGACCTCGCCGATGACGACGAGCGCCGTGTGCGCTACGACGCCCAGGCGGCGGGCGACTGTCTCGCCGCGGTCTCCTCCAAGATTCAATGCGGCCGAGTCGATGACGACGACGCGCCCGCGTGCGAGCGGATATTCGTCGGTAGCGTGGCGCTGGGCCAGCCTTGCAATGACAGCCGCGAATGCGCGCCGCTCGCGGGTCGCTCGGTCTATTGCCAAAGCGATGATGGCTTGTCGCCTTCGGTTTGCACCGCAAGCTCCACCAGCTCGGCCCCTCGCGGCAAGGCGGGGGACGCATGCGGCATCACCTGCTCCGAGGGCGACAACTGCAGCGTTGGCGACGACGCCCCGGTGCCGTTGCCAGGGCCTGGTGGCGTACCAGCGCCGCAGCCGAATCCCGTGGGGTGCTACCGGGACGACGGGCTTTTCTGCAAGGTTGGCCGCTGCGCGCCGCTGCTGGCGCCAGGTGAGGCTTGCGACTCTTACGATGCCTGCGGCGGCACCGCCTTCTGTGACTTCAGTACGGGGCAATGCACGGCGCCGCGGCCCAACGGTAGTCCTTGCGAGTCCAGCAACGAATGCCAGAGCGACAAGTGCGACGAGGTAACGGACAACTTGGGAAGTCTCGCAGCAGGAGCCCGCGTCTGCGTTTCAGCGACGACCGTCACGGCCGAACGGTGTGAGGAAGCCGCCAGCCAAGATGCCCCCGACAGCACGGATTCCGGCGGCGATGCCACGGAGCCCTGAACAGGCACGGGGGCGCCCTGAGCTGAGCCCGCGCGCCGAGCTGAGTTGAGTCAGCAGGCGTGCCGCGCTGCGGGCGGCGCGCCTAGCGCCCGACTTCGACCTCGACGCGTTGCCCCAGCTTCAACGGCACAGGTTTGCTCAGCTCGACCTTTACAATCAGAACACGCGTGTCGACCGGCCGTGACGGGTCGAGCGGCTTGAGCGAGCGGGGTACGACGCGATCGGGAATTTCGGCGACTTTTCCCGACCAATGGGCGGCATAGCCTTCGGCGCGAATCGTGACCTCGGCGCCGAGCCGCACGCGCGCGACGTCGAATTCGCCGACCTCCGCCTCGATGCGCAACTGGCTGAGGTCGGTCAAGGTAAGCAGCGGAGAGCCGGCGGCGACCATTTCGCCCACGTCTGCGAAGCGCTCCGTGACGGTACCGTCGATGGGCGCCACGACTCTCGACTTGGCGATGTTGGCCGAGATGCGCGTCGCACCAGCCAGCAGCGAGGCACGGCGCCCTTCGGCCACCGTCGAGTCGTGCACGCTGCGATCGAGCGACGCTTCGGCGACCACATTGTTGTTCCAAAGCTGCTGACTGCGCTTGCGCTCACGCGCGGTGTAATCGACGTCGGCGCCCGCTTCTTTGACGCGCGCCCACGCTTCATTCAACGCTGCCTGCTGCTCACGCACGTCGACCTCTGCTAACACGTCGCCAGCTTTGACCTGGTCTCGCTCTTTCACGAGCAGTCGGATGAGCTTGCCATTCAGCTCGGCTCCGACCGTAATTTCGCTACCGACCGGCACCGCCACGCGGCCCTCCGCCAGCACGTTTGGTGCAGCTTTTGTGCTTGGTTTGGCTTGCGCGGTCGAAATTGCCTCACCCGCTTTGGCCTGCTTCCACTCGTACGCGGCCACGCCCACCAGCAGCGAACCGAGCACCAGCGTACTGACATGTGACTTGACGCGTTGTGTGAACGACATGTGAATTGTCTCCCCTTAGGCTGCGATTCGTCCGTCTTCGATGTGCACGACGCGGTCTGCGACGCGGCGCACCTTCGGATCATGCGTGACAATCAACAGTGAGCGGCCCTCGCTGCGAGTCAGCTCACGAAACAGATCCAAAACTTGCGTCGCCACGCTGGCGTCCAGATTCGCGGTTGGCTCGTCCGCCAGCACCACGGAGGGCGAAGCGGCCAGCGCTCGAGCGATCGCCACGCGCTGCTTCTGACCACCCGAAAGGTCGCGCGGCAAGAAACGAGCGCGATCTGCCAGGCCAACGCGCTCGATCAACTCGCTGGCCTGGCGAGTCGCGTCGTCATCCAGCACGCCTTTGAGGTTGAGCGCGTACTCGACGTTCTCGAGCGCCGTGAGCGCCGGAAACAGGTTGAACTGCTGAAAGACGAAACCGATGTGTTGACGCCTGACGGCCTGCAATTTGGCGGGCTTCGTTGCATCTACCAGCTTGCCAGCCACTTCCACGCGGCCGCTGGTCGCGCTCAGCAAGCAACCTAAAATGGAGAGCAGCGTCGTCTTGCCCGAGCCTGAAGGGCCCTCCAGCGCCAGCACTTCGCCGGGCGCCAGGTGCAGCGACGCGCCTTTCAGCACGCTCACGGTCTCGCGCCCTTCGCGAAAAATTTTTGTTACGTCTTCGGCGGCTAGGTTGAACATCTTGCGACTTTCTCTCAGGTTCGAAACACCAACGCCGGGTCGATGCTGGCCACCTTGCGGAACGACAGCAGTGCGGACACCAAGCAAAGCAGCACCGTGCCCACCAGCACGATCACGATGATGCGAGGCTCGATGATCAGCTTGAGCCCGGCTGAGGCGATCACCGGCTTCAGCGCTTGCGCCGGCGCGTAACCGAGCACGAAGCCCAACACCGCCGCGACCGTCGCTTGCTTGCCGAGCATGCGATAAATGTCGAGGTTCGAGCCGCCGATAGCCTTGACGGTGCCAAACTCCTTCAGGTGCTCCATCGTGGACGTGTAGAGGGTTTGGGCAACCACCACGACGCCGACCAAGCAGCCCAAAAACACCGTCAGAAAGGCGTTGAAGCCGATGCCGGTGTTCTCGACCCAATAGCTCCGGGAGCGTTCGGCCCAAGCGGCGCTAGTGAAGACGTCATTGTAGGGCAGGCGCCGAGCCAGCTCGGCCCGCACCGCCTCGACGTCGGCCCCGGGCTCGAGCTTGACGACGATGTACGACGTCTTGCCGCTCAAAAGCTCTGGCTGCAGCTCCTGAGCGCGCCGAAAGTCCATGAACGCGAGCGGCGTGGTGGTGAAACTCTTCGCCTCGCGCGAAGTACCGATAACCTTGAGCCGTCTGCCGTTTACCTCGCGGTAGTCGCCGACCGCAAAGGCACCAAAGCGCTTGCTCGCCGACTCGTCGAACATCACGAACGAGCCGCGCTTCAAGTCGTTCAAGTTGCCCGCGGTGACCTGCCACGGGACGCCCCATTTCGAGAAGTCGTCCATGGCGTAGACGATGGCCGTCTCTTCGGCGCCCGTCGGCAGTGACACCTGCATGAACGACAGGATTAGATTGTCGGCGCGCGCGACCCCGGGCACCGCCCGCGCCCGATACAGGTTCGCCTCCGGAAACTGATGAACGAAGTCGAGGTTGGGCGAATTTTTCGAAGTGACCCAAAGCTCGGCGTCAAGCTTGCGGATCGTGATCGTGGAGTTGTCGAGCAAACCGACGAACAGGCCCACCTGCACCAGCACCAGCGTGACGGCGAACGCCACCCCCGAGACGGTGATCAGGAACCGGACCTTGTCGTGCAGCAGCGTCTTCAACCCCAGATCGACCATGGTTTAGCCTCTTTTCGGCGCTGGCTTCACGCGCGTCTTCTTGGCCTGTAGCGCTGGCGCGCCGAAGTCGGGCGTGCCGGCCAGCGCGCGTTCCAATTGCACTTCGCCCGCCTCTGGCTCGCGCAACAGGGCGCGCGTCAGCGTGCGTAGGGCAGCCGCAAAGCGTTCCCGGCGTGGCTTGAAATCGAGCCACGGTTCCTGCTTGTGAATGAGCAGCTCCAGAGAAGCCGTGCCATGCACCATCGCCCAAATCGTCTGCGCGACCAGATCGCGATCGGTCAAATCCTTGCGCAGGTAATTGCCGGCCAGCAGCGCGTCGACCAGCTGCCGCAGAAAGGCGTAGGCGTTCATTTTTGGGTCGTCGCGCTCGCCGGCTTCGGGCGGCGCTTCGGGCAGCGGCGTCATGAACATCAGCCGGTAGTGCTGCGGAAACTGCTCGGCGAAGCCCAAGTAGACCAAGCCAGCACGGCACAGGCTTTCAACCGGGCTTTTGCTGCCGACGACGGCGGCCAAGAAGCGCTGGGCAAAGTCGCTGAAGTCGCGCCGACACAGCTCGCGCACCAGCGCTTCTTTGTCGGCAAAGTGGTTATAAAGAGCGGTGGCCGAGTACTCGATGCGCTTGCCAATCTCGCGCATGGTCACGGCCTCGTAACCCCGCTCGGCGAACAGCTCGCGCGCGGCGTTCAAGATCTGCTCGCGCATGAGCCCGCGCTCACGTTCGCGCCGTTCGTTCGTTCCCATGCCCTTGAGTAAACGCTGTTCCAACACTTAACAGCGTTAACCTAGAGAACAACGTTAAATCGTCAAGCCTGTGGACGGCTAATGTATTGTTTTTATTGGGTTTATTTTCTGGTTTCGGTTGTGATTGTGGGGAACCAGTCGCGAGGTTACGAGAGCCGCCCTTGCAGCCGCCCGACCACGCCCCCCCAGCCGCCCACCCCTCCGGTGAAGCGTCGGCCCTGTTGGCGCTGTCGTCACGGGCGCCCAAGCTCGAGCTTTCGACGCTCGACCTGTGCTTCCTGGCCACGCTGTACCTACGGGGGCAAAGCTCGGGACAGTCTGCCTTCGGGGAGGAGCAGCTGTTCGAACACTTCGAGCAGGCGGCCCAAATCGTCGAACGCGATCCGAGCTCGGTGCGGAAGCGTGCCACCCACGCGATTGCCCGACTGCGCGCCCAGCGGTTACTGGCGCGCGTCGATGGCGCTGGCCTGCTACGTGCTGGCGAGTACGCGCTGTCGCGGCTGGGCGCGTCCATCGTGAGCTTCTTCCTCGAAGAGGAGGTGCTGACGGCCGAAACCCTGACGCTGCTCACCCGCACGCTCGAGAGCAGTTTGCGCGACGTGCTCGTGCGGGCAAACGCGGCCGGGACCGCCGCAGAGCTGGACGAAGCCGTCGTGGGCCCGCTGAGGGTGACGGTTCACGAGCTGATGGAAGGCATCGAGCGCCGTCAGCGCGGGCTCGATTTGCAGCAGGAGCAATTCCAAAAGGAGATCTCCACGCTGCTGAGCGCCGATTGGTTCGGTGCCGTAGAGAGCTGCCAAACTTTGCTCGAGAGCACCGCGGCCACGCTGCGCGATCTGAACCACGTGCTCTTGTCCGAGTCGCACCGGCTGCAGGCCCAGCTCGAGGACTTGCAAGAGCTGGCGCTCAAAACCAGCGCCCGCGCCGCCGAAGAAGCGATTCGGCGCGCCGCCGACCAGATTGATCGCATCGCCGCGTGGAGCTCGGGGCGCCAAAAATCGTGGTCCGACTACTACCAGTACGTGCACCGCTACCTGCGAGACGTCGTGCGCTTGGATCCGAGCCGCGCGCTCACGGCGAGGCTGCGCGACCAATTGAGCGGCAAATCGGGAAAGCGCTTCACGCTGGCCGTCGCCAGCAGCCCGGCACCGCTTTTGCTGCGCGACGTCGCCCCGAGCCCCGAGAGGCCACCTGTGAAGCGACCGCGCGCCGAACGCGACACGCCGCCCAGTGAGCAAGCAGCCGTCGATCCGTTGGCGGTGTTGGAGGACAGCGTGCGCCAGAAGCTGGACGCCGGCGCGGCGAGCCTGCGCGACGTGACGGCGCAAGTCACCGCCGAGCTGCCCGAGGACGAACGCTTTCGCGCCGCCGGGCGGGTGGCGCAGGTGGTGGCGCGGCTGGCTCGCACCCGTTCCGAGCGCGAGCGTCCTTGGCTGCCCGTCGACGAAGCCTTTGCCATCGAAGAGT
The DNA here is from genome assembly GCA_043752365.1 of Myxococcales bacterium. Classification (GTDB taxonomy): domain Bacteria; phylum Myxococcota_A; class Polyangia; order Polyangiales; family Polyangiaceae; genus PMG-095. The sequence continues at coordinate 10,793 of JAYUYU010000447.1, forward strand.
GGACCTTGCCTCGCAAAGGGGGCGCCGCGGGCTAGTCGCCGCGGCCGCGAAAGCACAGCGCGCATGAGCATGGACACCAACCAAACCTTCGAGAATCTCGCGCAAGTCGTCGAGCACGAGCTGTTTCCGGACGTGGACTTGGCTTTGCGGCGTGGGCGCCACATCGACCGCGAGGACGCGGCTTGGTACGGCTTTCTAAGTGACGCGCAAGCCATGCTGGAGGGCTTTTACCGGCGCTACGGCGCCGAGCTGGTGCAGCGCACCGACGGCTTCTTTTTTTTGCTGCCCAGCGGCGACAAGCTCGGGCGCCGGCACTTGTCGCCGAGCGAGATGCTGGTCGGGCAAGGGTTGACGCTGCTGTATTTGGAGCCGGCGACGGTCGAGCAAGGCGGCGTCACGTCGCGTGACCAGTTGCTGTCGCAGTTGTCGGCCAGCATGGGCACCGAGCAGTTGATGCTGGCGTTCAACGCCAAAAAGAAGCGCCTGGACGAGCGGGTGGCGCAGGAGATGGTGCGGTCGGGCGTGAGCCAGGCGATGCGGCGCTTGGCGAGCCTGGGCTTCGTGGAGCTGCTGCCCGAAGAGCGCATGCGCCTGCGCCCGAGCCTGATGCGCTTCGCCGAGCCAGTGCGCGGCAGCGGCGCCGATCTAGAAGCCCTGACGCGGTTGGTGGCCTCCGGCGAGGTCGCTTTGACCGACAGCGACGACGACGCGACCGACAGCGACGATGCGCCGCCGTCCGAAGCCGATTCCTCACCCACCGCTCACGCGGCGCCGCTGCCCGAGTGGAACGAAGACCGCGAATGGGGAGCCTCGTTCGACGGCCCCGAACCGCAACACGAGCTGGACCCCGCGCTTAGAACCCTGCCCAAGGTAAAGCCCGAGCTCGAACCCGAGCCCGAAGCGGGCGGCGACGAGCTCGACGAGTTCGAATCGGAACCCGAGTCCACGGCGGAGCTTGCCCTCAAACCCGCTCCGGATGCCGATCTTGACGACGACGGGGAGCCGTCGTCATGAGCCGCGCGCGGGCCACGGCGCTCGCGCTGGTCAACTGGAAGGGCGTCTTTTACGAGCGCTACCAGCTCGATCGCCGCGTGACCGCGCTGGAGGGTGCCAACGGCGCCGGCAAGACGACGGTGATGATCGCCGCGTACATCGTGCTGTTGCCAGACATGTCGCGCCTGCGTTTCACCAACTTGGGTGAAACCGCGGCCATTGGAGGGGATCGCGGCATTTGGGGCCGCCTGGGCGAGCCAGCGCGGCCTTCGTACGCCGCGCTGGAGCTGGACTTGGGTGACGGCAAGCGGGTCATCGCGGGCGTGCTGCTGACCCGCAAAGCCGAGCCGACGCTCGAGCTCACGCCGTTTCTGATCAGCGAGCTTGCGCCGGCTACTCGCCTGCAAGACCTGCTGCTGCTCGTCACCGCCGACGAAGAAGCCGTGCCGGAGCTTTCCGAGCTGCGCGCCAACGTCACTGCAGCGCGCGCCAGGATTGAGGTGTTCAGCTCCGCAAAGGAGTACTTCGCCGCGCTTTTCGAGCTCGGAATCGGCGCGTTGCGGCTTTCCAGCGACGAAGATCGCAGTCGCCTGGGCGACATGCTTCGCACCAGCATGACCGGCGGCATCTCGCGCGCCATCACGGCCGAGTTGCGTTCGTTCTTGCTTCGCGAACAGGTCAGCATTGGCGACACGCTAGGCCGCATGCGCGAGAACTTGAGCGCGTGCCGACGCACCCGTATCGAGGTCAGCGAAGCACAGCTACTAGAGCAGGAGATTTCGGGCGTGTACGACGCGGGCCAAGGCATGTTCGCCGCCGCTCTGCAGGCCACGCGTGAGCGTGCCCACGAACAGCAGCAAGCCGCCATTGGACTCGAGGAAGCGGCTTCTCGCGCCCGCCAAGCGCTGGCTGACGCCAGGCGAGCCGCAGAGGCGCTCGAGGCCCGCGAGCACGAGCTTGGTGAGGAGCTCAGCCAGCAACGCGCCGCGCTGGAGCTGCTGCGGGAACAGACGCGCGTCAGCGAGAGCCACGAAGCCTTGCGCGCAATCCAGCGAGACGTCGAGCAGGAACGCGCAACGGCGGCGGTTCAGGTCCAACAGGCGCGCGCCCGTAAGCAGAGTGCCGCCGCTGAGCGCGAAGCCCAGAAAAAGCAGCGCGAGGCCGCGCAACAAAATCAAGAGCGCGCCGCTTTAGGCCTGGCCGACTTGCAAGCCGGCCTGGATGAGCTGCATCGACGTTCGAGCGCGCACCGCCAGGCCCAGCGCTCGTTGGCCGAGGTCGCAGCGCTGAGCGGCGAAGCGCCGCGTACGGACGAGCTACCGGCGCGCTTGGACCAAGCTCACCGCCGCCTGCGCGAGATTGACGCCGATCGACTCGGCCGCGAACGCGCGCTCACGCTGGCCGCCCAGCGACAAGACGAGTGGCGTTCAGCGTCGGCGTTGCTGAGCGAGCTGGGGCGCCCCGCGACGCCCGACACGGCGTACGAGCTGGCCCGCGAAGCCCTGCGTGAGCTGGACAAGCTGGAGCAAGCGCTGGTCGAGAAGCCCGCGCTGAGCGAGCGACTCGACGAGCACCGGCGTCTGGCGGAGCGCCAGCAGACCGCGCACAAAGCTGCGTTGGCACTGGGCCTTACCCCTGGCGCTGGCGTGCTGCAGCAGCTGGACGGCCTGTTGAGCGGTGCCGACGCCGAGCTCGAAAAGCTCGAAGAGCAGAAGCGCGCTCTCGAGGACGAGCGTCGTCGAGTGAGCGACGAGCGCAAGAGCACGCGCGAACGGCTCGCCCAAGCGCAGGCAG
>JAYUYU010000448.1:0-2105 GCA_043752365.1 Myxococcales bacterium
GACAGCGACAGCGACAGCGACAGCGACAGCGACAGCGACAGCGACAGCGACAGCGACAGCGACAGCGACAGCGACAGCCCGCCAATGGCGCCCGTGACGCGCTCGCAAGCGGCGACGGGCGCCGTCAAGACGAGTGCCGAGTGGTACGCGTGCTGGCGCGCGGCCGACCTGCACAACACAAACGGCTGGCGCGACGGCGTCAGCGAGCCAATCGACAACGTGCCCTTCTTTTGGTTTCGCGTGCTCATCACGGAGCGGGAGTTTCTGCGGCTCGTCGCGCTCCGGGCCCTACATGCACGCGGGCCACCGCATGCCGTTTGGCTACCTCGGACGCAACTACTGGGGCTAGCGCCTAGCGAAGCGCGTCTCGGTTCAAACGGGGGCGTGGAATGAATTTTATCGTTGCGCCACGGTGCCGTCGGGCAGCACGAGACTGCACACGCCGCCAAGCGCCGAGACGTCACGGACGTCGGGGCAGTATCTCAAGACGAGCGTGTGCACCGCGCCAAGCGCCGAGACGTCCGAGACGCTGTCGCAGCCGGACAAGTTGAGCGTGTGCACCGCGCCAAGCGCCGAGACGTCGCGAACGTTGGGGCAGCCGTTCAGATAGAGCGTGTGCACCGCGCCAAGCGCCGAGACGTCGCGAACGTTGCGGCAGTCGTTCAGATAGAGCGTGTGCACGCGGCCAAGCGCCGAGACGTCGCGGATGCTGCGGCAGCCGCTCAAGTGGAGCGTGTGCACCGCGCCGAGCGCAGAGACGTCCGCGACGGGACAGTCGCTCAAGTCGAGCGTGTGCACCGCGCCAAGCGCCGAGACGTCCGCGACGTTGGGGCAGCCGTTCAGATAGAGCGCGTGCACCGCGCCGAGCGCCGAGACGTCCGCGACGGGGCAGTTGCTCACGATGAGCGTGTGCACCGAGCCGAGCGCCGAGACGTCCGCGACGGGACAGTCATTCAAGTCGAGCGTGTGCACGCCGCCAAGCGCCGAGACGTCGCGGATGCTGTGGCAGTAGCCCAAGTGGAGCGTGTGCACGCGGCCAAGCGCCGAGACGTCACGGACGTTGGGACAGTAGTTCAGGCCGAGCTCGTGCAGCGAGCCGAGCGCCGAGACGTCCGAAACATCGACGTTCCACGACAAGAAGAGCGACTGTGTACGTTCCAGCAGCGCGGCGCTCGGCACGCCCGTGCCCAGCGAAACGCGCACGCCCGCCCAGCGCGGCAATGGCGCGACGGCGGCGAGCGCGTCTTCTTCGCCACTGTACGTCTCGCGCGAGGCGTGCGTCCGCGGCGGGCACGAGCAGTCAAACGCGGCGCGCATTGCGCGCGACACGGCGCGCGCCGCGAGCGGCCAGCCGGCGGCGCCCAGAACGCTCTGCCGAATGAACAGATTCGAGAGCGCGTACTCCATTGGGTCTCTCGCTCGGATCTCAAATGCATTTACTTTTCGACGCAGCCGGGCGCTAGACCTCGAGCATGCCGTCGCCCAGCGCTAGATTCGCCTTTTGCCCGGCGGAGAAGGCGCGCGACGCCGCGAGGCATTCGAAGAGATCCTGCGGCGACGTCTCGTAGGCGGCCATATCGACGGGCAGCGCGACGACCTTGGTATCGCGCAAGACCGCGACGACGTGCTCCGAGCAAAAGTAGGCCTCGCCGCGCCTGTCCGTCCGCAGAAAGCGCGGCACGAAAAAGTTAGTGTAGAAGGCGCGCTTGTTGAATGGCAGGCGGCACGACGCGTCGCGCGCGCAGCGCTGGAAGAGCGCGTCGCGCTGCGGCCCGCCGAGGCCGAGGCGGAACATTGTGTACTTTTCCGGGTTGTAGCGGCGATAGATGAGGCGCACCGTCTCGCCGTAGACGACGCGGCACCCCATGTAGAACGGCGCGTTGCTGCCCGACGTGACGTTGCGCGGCACCACGGTGAACGCAATCTCCACGTGGCCGTAGCCAGAGACGCGCCACGCGCCGAGCCGCGCGAGCATGCCGCCCCAGCAGCCAACGTGCGGGCCCGGGTCCTCGGTGTCCGTAAAGGCAAGCTCGACGTCGCGCACCGTGACGACGCACGGCTTTACCCGCGTCCCAATGTCGAATGCGCCGCTCACGTCGAGGCCC
>JAYUYU010000449.1:0-2102 GCA_043752365.1 Myxococcales bacterium
GCCCAGTGCGCGGAAATTTGCGCGGCGGGCTTTCCGGGCTTCGTGATCAGCGGGGAGGGCAGCAGTGTGCTCACCGATCCGGTGGCCTGGCTGCTGGACAACACGTACTCAACCACCGGGAGCGATCCGTTCCTGCGGGCCACCTACTACCACCCCATGTCGTACTACGGCGGTGCGCCCGGGGTGCTGTTCGGTGACGCGGCGCGTGCCCAGCCGTGCGGTCCGCCCGTGATGGGCGTGGCTGTCTGCCCTGCGGAACAGTGCAGCTACTTTGCCGGCAGCCATTTGAAGACCTCCTTGCAGCGTGACTGCCTGGACAACGCGGTCGAAGCTAGCTGCGTCAGCTACTGCGGCCCCAAGCTTCCCTGAGGCGTGCCCGAGGGGGGGGCGCCTTCGGCTACTTCATGCGCGCCAGCCAGACGATACCGATCAGGCTGGCGGCGAGCACCGCGAGCGCCAAAACCACGATGACCATGTCCGCGGTGCGAAAACCGCGCTCGCGTTGGGCGGGGTGACCCTTAACTCGCGGCACGCGTGCAATCGGTGCCGCGCTCCCGTCACGGGCCGTGGGCTGTGCGACGTCGCTCGGGGGTGCTCCGGTTGGCGGGTCCACGTTGTCGGCGTCGCGCATTTTCTCGTCGCCGCTGGCTTCCAGCTCGACCAGCGCCTCTGCGACGGGGTCCTCGAAAGCAAGCTCGCTAGCGCCAACGGTTATCAGCTTGCCGCGGGGCCAGATGGTTTCCTTGTTTGCCGGCAGTCGGTTGCCATCGAGCAACGCGCCGTTCTTCGAGCCCAGGTCTTTCACCCACAGGTGTGGGCCACGCCGCCCCACCTCCACGTGACGGCGTGACGCGTCGCCGTCGCTGAGCGTGAGGTCTAGCCCTGGCCCGCGCCCGATGACGTAGGCGCGTCCGGGTTCCCCGAGCACCAACTCCCGGCCCGTGTCGGGACCGGTTTCGACGATGACTTTGACTGCCGCCGCCTCGCCCTGCGCCGCGAGCGCGGACGAAACCAGCTGCAGAGCGATTTCGCGCGTCGCCAGCTGGGCGTCTTCGGTAGCCGGCACCGTCTCGATGGTCAGCTCGAGCCAAATGCGCCCGATGCGCAGTAACTCGCCGGTGCGGACCATGCGTGGCGCTTGCGGGGACAGCCGGACCGGGCCCACGAACGTGCCGTTGGTGCTGCCTTCGTCGACGACCACGTAGTCGCTGCCCCGTTGGCGAATCGAGGCATGGCGGTGGCTCACGCTCGGATCGGGCAAGCGGATTTCGCAGCCCTCTCCACGCCCGATCACGATGCGTGGGGCGTCGAGGCTGATTTTGAGCGGGGTTGGATGGTCGCCGGAGCGTACGACGACTGTGAGCGCCATGGGGGCAAGGCCGGGAGGGTACGGGACCCACCGGCGAAGAGACTGTTACCTCAATTGCCAAAACTTGGCCAAAGGCTCGCCGCCCGCGTAGTCGAGGGACAAGCCTCGCGCTCCGACTCCGGAGCCGAGGTTGGAGGCAGCATGACCGAAGCACAAGAACGCAGGACCGAAGGCCAGGGCCGGATGCCCGTTGAAACGCTGGTCGAGGTCGTGGGCAACGAGCCCGGAACCCCGGCTTTCGAGGCGGAATCCGTGGACGTGAGCGCGCGAGGCATGCACCTTCGGACGGCATACCTGCCCGACGAGGGCGCGCCCTTGGTCTGCCGCTTCGAGGAGCACGGTCGAGAGATCGTGGTCGAAGGCGTCGTGGCCTGGCGGCGCGAGGGTGCCCGAGGCGGCGAATTCGGCGTGGAGTTCACGGCGCTGGACGCTCGCAGCGTCGATGCGCTGCGTGAGCTGTGCGACGGCGGCGAAAAGGCTCAAACCGAGGCGGCGCAGCCGGCCGCGGCACCGGCCGAGCCCCCGCACGGGTCCGGCACCAAGGTGCGTTTGCACATCGACGGCCTGGGCTCGCCCATGAAAGCGCGCGTGCGTTCCGGTGACCCGCGTCGCGTTCAGGTTGGTTCAAGCCTCGAATTTCTCAAGGTCGGTCGTCGGCTGGAAATCGAGGACTTGGAACAGGGTGGGCGGCGCACCGCGCACATCGACTCGGTGAACGTGGCAATCGACCCCG
>JAYUYU010000450.1:0-5625 GCA_043752365.1 Myxococcales bacterium
ATCGCCGAGCACATCGAGTGGATCGACACCGAGCGCGACGGTGTGCACGCGCTCGGCAACTTGCCGCAGCGGATCCGCCAGGGTCGGGTGGCGGGCGTCATCATTCTGGACCGCGCGGTGAAGCACAAGCACAGCGAGCCGGCGTTGGCGGCGGCGCGCGATGCGCGCGTTCCGACGGCATTTGCCGGCCAGGGCGGGCGAGCGTCGTTGGAGCGAGCGCTAGCGCAGCTGGAAACGATGCTCGGCGGCGACCGCTAGCCCCCGCGTAGCAGAGAATCACGAGAGCTTCGCGGGACGCGCGCGCGGTCGTCACGAGCGGCGCCGAAGATGCCGGGCATGCGACTCACGGCGTTCCTGACTTTGCTCCCGGTTTTGGTTTTGGTGTCCCCCGGAGCTTCCGGGGCGCTAGTCGATCCGGTGAATTTCACTCAAACGACGTTCGCCAATGTTGGTGCTAACGCTACCAGCATGGCGTGGGCGCCGGATGGCTCGAATCGCGCATTCGTGACCATGAAGGATGGGCGCGTCGTAGTCATCAAGAACGGCGTCGTGCTCGGGACGACCTTCTCGACCGACGTGGTGTTCACGAACAGCGAGTGCGGCCTGCTCGGCATCGCGTTCGATCCGAACTTCATTCAAAACGGCTACGTCTACCTGTTCGAGACAGTGTCGTCCTCGCAGCAACAGATCGTTCGCTACACGGCTAGCGGCGACGTCGGCACGTCAAAAACGGTGATCGTCGCCGGTCTACCCACGGTTGGCGTGAACCACGACGGCGGTGGGTTGGGCTTTGGACCTGACGGCAAGTTGTACTGGTCAATCGGTGACTTGGGCAACGGTGCGGGCGTCAACGCGGACCTGTCGTCGCTTGCTTCGAAGGTTGGCCGTGCCAACCGCGATGGCTCGCCGGCTAGCGGCAATCCATTTGCGGACGGGGCCGGCCCCAACAACGAATACGTCTGGGCACGCGGGCTGCGAAACCCCTTCGCCTTGGCGTTCCAGCCGGGCACGGGAGCGTTGTGGGTCGACGTAGCGGGCACCAGCTACGAGCAGATCTTCATCGTTTCCGCGGGTAGCCATGCTGGCTACAACCAGTACGAGAACAACCAACCGGCGGGGTTCATCACGCCTAGCGTGGTGTACCGAACCAACGGCATCGACGCGCGTGTGCTTGCGCCGGGCGGCGCCGGGCGCAGCGGCGGTGTGGCGACCTTTACGACGACAACGGCGCACGGCTTTCGTAAAGGCGGCAAGGTCAGCATCGCAGGCGTTGCGGATGCCTCGTTCAACGGCGGCGCCTACGTGCTTTCCACGCCGAGCCCCACGACCTTCACGTTGACGCAAGCCGGCGCCGATGCGACCAGCAATGGCGGCTCAGCCACGACCGCCTCGATCGGTGGCGCCGTCACCGGCGGTGACTTCTGGAGCTCGGGCGCGGTACCGCTGGCCTACCGCGGCAACTACCTGTTCGGTGACTTCAACTCTGGCAACATCGAGCGAGTGACGCTTGCAGCGGACAACACGGTCACGAGCGTCGATCACTTTGCGACAGGTGTCAGCCAAGCCGTCGACGTCGCGCCCGGCCCCGACGGAGCGATTTACCTGTTGTCGCTGCCCGGTGGTATCCAGCGAGTGAGCTATCTACCTTCGGCTCAGGGCATCGTCGTTACTCCGCTTCAGCTGCGCCTGGACGAGGGAGGGCGGGCGCTGGTGAGCGTGCGCTTGGCGCAGGCTCCCGCCGCAAACACGAGCCTAAGCATCAACTTAACGGGTGACGCAGACGTATCGCTCGTCAACAGCTCCGCGCTCACTTTCACGAGCGCCAACTGGGCCACGCCGCAGTCGGTCGTGCTCCAGGCCACGTCGGACGCGGACGTAACGGAGGACTTGGCGAGCCTCACCTTCGCTTCAGCGGGGCTCACTTCCGAGAGCGTCGCGGTTCGGGCCACGGACCTCGCTGGCAGCTCGTCCCCGACGGTGGCAGCCGTGCCGGTCGCGGGCGGCAGAATGTCCGTGCTGCTCGCTGCGGCCATGGTGGCAGCAGGCCTCGCGGCCCTGCGCAAACGCTAGTCGCCGCGCGATTGGGGCGGGGATTGTGCGGTCCCCGCGTAGCAACGCACGGCATGCCTGCGTTTTGCCCGCTCCGTCCTTGACCTTCCGGCCAGCGTGCCTGCACGATTGTCGGCCCTTCTGAGATGAGCGCACGAATCCTGGTGGTCGACGACAGCCCCACGATCCGCAAGGTCGTGTGCTCGATTTTGGAGGCGAGCGCGTTCTCGGCGTTGCCCGCGCAGGATGGTCAAGAGGCGCTCGAGCTCCTGATGCACGAGAAGGTCGATCTGATCCTGCTCGACTTCGTGATGCCGCGCATGAACGGCTATCAGTTTTGTCGCGAGCTGCGCGCCAAGGACGAGCTCAAGAATTTGCCCGTGGTCTTGATGAGCGCCAAGGGCGACAAGATTCGCGGCCAGTTCGTGCAGCAGACGGGCGCCATCGACGCCATCACCAAGCCATTCGACGCGCGCGGCTTGGTGGCAGTCGTCGAGGGCGCTCTCAAGAAGCACGGCGAAGGACGGGGCCGTCCGGTCCCGGACGCCGAGTCGATGCCGTTCGAAGAGAACGAGGCCGGCTCGATGGAGAGCCTGCGTCCCAGCCGCACTAATTTCAGTGAGGACCCGGGGCTACGCCGCGTGCAAGCCGCGCAAGAATTTGGCGGCGCGTTGACGCGGCTGATCACGCCCGAGCTGCTGAAGCAGCCGGATTTGGCGTCGCTTACCGACGCCGTGGCTCAAGCGGTGCACCGCGCAATCACGCCCGAAAGCATGGGCGCCATGTCGACGCTGCTGCGCGCCCTGAATTTTGGCGACAAGACCGCCGAGGTGCTGGCCGGTGACATTTCGGTGGTGTCGATCGCAGAGGTGCTGCAGCTGCTCGATTTGCAGCGGCAGTCCGGCGCGCTCAGCATGTTCACCAAGCACAGTGAAGTAACCCTCTACATTCAGAAGGGGCGAGTGGATTTCGCGAGCTCTCGCGGCATGCGCGGTGAATTCTTGATTGGTCGTTACTTGATTGAAATCGGCGCCATCACGCGCGACGAGCTGATCAACGTGCTCGATCATCGCGCGGGCAACAAGCGGCTGTTGGGCGAGCTCTTGGTGCAGCTGGGCATAGTCACGGAAGACCAGGTCAAGCGCGCGCTCACGCGGCAAACCTCCGAGCTTTTGTACGAGGCCGTGCGCTGGAACATCGGGCGCTTCGCGTTCACGGTCAGCGCCGAAAACCCGGCCGCCAGCAAGGCCGCACTGGGCATGGAAACCGCCGCTTTAGTCATGGAAGGCTTCCGCCGTGTCGACGAGTGGCGGTTGATCGAGGGCAGCTTCGACTTCGACGAGGTGCTGTACCAGGACACCGTGGCGATCGAGCGGCTGGGTGAAGAGGCGAACTTGACCCGGCAAGAGCGCAACGTGCTCGAAGCCATCGACGGCGAGCGAACGATTCGCGAGATCGTCGACGCCATGAATATCAGCTCGTTCGAGCTGTGTAAGATTTTGTATCAGTTTTTGAACTCGCGCCTAGTGCGGCGGAAGGCTGCTGCTTAGTCGTCGGAATTCGCATGTGGCCCGAGAAACCTGCCCCGACATCTCGCCGCGCCGGGGTAATCGTTCGGCTCCATGGCGAGCTGCGGTTCTTGGCGGCGCACTTGGTGCGGCGCTTCGTACCGCCCCCTACGCTGTCCGACGTCGCCGGTACTGGTTTGACGATGGCGCTGGTAGACGGTCAGGTGCTGGCCATTTTACCGGTGGGCCCGCGCGGCTCCGCACTTACCGTATGCGAGGTGGGTGGCGAGTTGGTTGGCCTGCTGGGCGCTGACCCGGAGGCGGTCGGCTTCTTCGAGTCGAGCGGCGCGGGTGTGGCGTTTCAAGGCCAAACCGCCGCAGATTTGGACGTCGCAGAGCTGGTGCGGGCCTCGGCACGTGGCACGTTCGAGCAGGAGATCGAAGCATGAGTCGCATTTCGGATGAAGAGCGGCAGCGGCTGGCGGAGTGCGTGGCGGAAGCCGTCAAGGCTTCGTCCGACGCTGATCAGGCAAGCGGTCAGGCTTCGGCGCAAGCCGCCAGGCAAGCTGCTGAAATCGAAGCTCTGCTCGAAGGCGGCGAGCGCCTGGCGCTGCGCGGTCGAGATCTGCGCACCAGCGTTCAGGAGCTGCGCGACACGTTGGAGCGTGGCCGTCTCTCGACCCTGAACGCCGCGCTGGAAGGCGCGCGGCTGGGTGAAGTGGCTGGCAAGGCTTTGATGGCCATGACCGAAGAAGTGCGCAGCGCGCTCGGTCGCAGCGCCGACGTACTCGACGACCACGCGACGCGCGTGACAGAGCTCGAGCGCGAGCGCGAGCGGCTGGTGCTGGCGCTGGGCCCGCTGGCAGACGCGGCGCGCGCCGTAGCGTCGGAGATCACGCGCGCAGCCGAGCGTAGCCACTCGCAGCGCGACGCGCTGAACGAGCTAGCGCTGGAGCTCAGGCAGCAATTGGGCGTCGATCCCGAGCTGGGCGGCTTGGTCGCGCGGGCAGCGCGCGAGGCCGCAGACCTGTTGGATACACTCACGGCGCTCGAAGCGCGCGGCGCTCACGGCGAAGCGCGAGAGCTACGGGCGCGTATCGCGGCGCTCAGCGGGCCTGGCAGCGCGGACGGATCGTGACCTCCGCGGGAGGCCCTGGCGACAAGCGTGAGCGCAAGCTCGACCCGTTGCTGGCGGGCGAGGTCGAGAAGCGCTTGCCAGTCTTGAACGCGGGCGGCGACGTCATGAACGTTCGGGCGGCGCTGCACTCGCTGAAGGGCTCGGTGGCCATGGCCGGTTACCCTGATCTAGCGTTGGTGATCGGGCAACACAGCGCGCGCATTCGCGAGGGTGACGCCACGGCGTTGCCGGCCGTGCGCACCTTGTTGGCGAGCGTGCTGGTGCGGCTCGAGCGCGGCGAACCCGCAATTGCGACACGTTTTCCCGAGCCGCCGCCCGGGCTAGCGCCGGCGCGCATCGACGAGCGTTACCGCGGCGAATATCACTCGGCCATGCGCGACAGGCTGGGTGAGCTGGACGCCGTGCTGGCGTCGACGGACAGCGCACCGGTGGGCCTGGGTAACGCCAAGCGCAGCGTGCACGCGATGAAGGGCGCCGCCGCATCGGTCGGCGACGACGTCATTGCCTGGTATTGTCACGGCTTGGAGTCACGCTTACGCAGCGTGGGCAATGCCGAAGCCAGCGCCGCGGCGGCCGTCGTGGAGTTGGCGCGCCATCGCGCCATGATCGCGCTTTTGGTCGAAGACCCGACGCGCGGTATCGCGACTTTGCGCATGCTGTCGAGCGACGCGCAGCCCCCGCTGCGAAAGTCCGACGCACCGCCGCGCAGGGTTGGGCGAGCCCAGAGCCAGCCGCCGAGTCGCCCACCGCCGGAAGCGGCCGACGACGCGGGATTGCTGCGTATTGCGTCGGGCGAGGTCGATCGATTTTTCGAGCGCATCGAGCACGTCAGCATGGTCGGGCACGAGCTGACGCGCGGGGCAGACTTGGCACGCCAAACCGCGATTCGGTTGCGCGCGGCTCAAAGCGCGCTGCACGAAGCGCTGCGCA
>JAYUYU010000451.1:0-2097 GCA_043752365.1 Myxococcales bacterium
CACGGTATGCCCGGTGCTGAAAAGCGCCACCTGGGCGATCTCGGCAACATCGTCATCGCCAAGGACGGCAAGGGCACGCTCGATATCACCGCGCCGGGCGCGAACTTGAAAGCCAGCGATCCGGCGTCGTTCGTGGGGCGCTCCATCATCGTGCACGCCAAGAAGGACGACGGCGGTCAGCCGACCGGCAACGCCGGCGGGCGCATCGGTTGCGGCGTCATCAAAGGCTAATCAGCTCGGCTTCGACGTCTGCCAGCCGGGCCTGAGATTCCTTCAGGCCCTGCTCGGCGGCTTCCAGGTCCGATCGCAGGCGCGCGACGTCACGCTGCCGCGTGTCGCGCAGCTGCTGCATGTCGCGCAGCTGCGCCGAAAGTCGCTCGCGCTCTGCCAGCCGACGTTGCCGTTCGGCTTCTTCGGCGCGGCGCCGTTCGGCTTCTTCGGCGCGGCGCTGTTCGGCTTCTGCAGCCCGGCGTTTTTCGCTTGCTTCGGCGGGCCCCGCGGCGCTGTTTCTTGCGGTTTTTTCTACGCTTGGCCCGGCCGAAGCCCCGAAGCCAAGCGTCTCGAAGCCAGGCGGGTCTCGATCGGCTCCCAGCGCGCCTGGAGCGTCAGGCTCGAACCCGCCGTTGGCCGCGAGCGCCGATAGGGTTGTAGTCACTCGGCGCAAGGTCGCGTCCGTGGCGGCGTTGCCCGCCTCCTCCAACGAGCGCGCGGCCGCCAGGCGCAGCTCGGCCAGCGCCTGGCGGTGCAGCTGACTCGCTTCGCGCTCACCCGCCTTCACGCGATCGGCCGCTGCTATCAAGGCATCGAACTTTCCGCGCTCGCGCCACCATAGCTGATTTACCACCCAAGCCGAGACCGACGGGCGCACCAGCTTTGCGAAGCGGGAGGCAGCGTCCTTGTCACCAGCAGCCTTAAGCTCCGAGGCGAGGCGCTTTCGCTCGGTCACGAAGTCGCCGAGCGTTGCTTGGTACAGGGTGGCTACGGCTTCGTCGTAAACACTCATGGCGGGGTACGGCTACGGACAGTACTGACGCTGTTCAGCAAGGGTGCCACACTTCGCCGTTGGGGCGCACGAACACGGCACTGCCGCTTTTCTGCACTCGGAAAGGGCCTGTTGGCAAGCCTGCTAGGGCTCGTCAGTAAGACCGCAAGCCCCGCGGCGGTCGAAAGCGGAAACGACTTGCAGCAAGAGCTCGCTCCTAAACGTTTCGGGTTTCGTTTCCAAAATGTAACCGGCTGCTCCCGCCTCGCGTAGGTAGGGGGACAGGCCGATATCGAGGACTCTGCGAGCGGTGCTGCCAGCACCTGCGCCAGCCCTCGCCACGGCTTCCAACTTCCCCGTGAAGCAGGAGCAAGTCATGTTCAAACGTTCGTTCCGTCAGGCGCTCGTCGTGGCCTTTGGTCTCACGCTTAGCGGTGTCGCGTTCGCGCGCAACCCGCCCGTACTGGTGAAGCAGCAGCAGGCCGCCAACCAGGCCGCGCCGAGCGCTGGCTACCGCGACATTAACCTGCGCTTCGGTGTAGTACCGGCACGCTCGCCCGAGGTCATTCGCGCAGCTGGCGGCTACCGCGACATGAACCATCGTTTTGCGAACTTCAAAGCTGCGGGCCAGTTGTAGCTCTTCACTGCGCGTACGCTGCCGGCACGTGCCACGAAGGGACCGAAGGGTTACCCTTTGGGGTTGCGCCGGAAAGCGTTGCACATGCGCTATTGGAAGATTTTGTAGAAAAATCCGGGCTGATTGACTAACGCCACGTAGGCGAACTTTTCGTCGACGCCGACGATAGTCGTTAGGTAGGTGAGGCTCACCTTTTGGCCCGAGCCGCCTGCAATGGGAGCCCGCCAAACTCCCTGCTGATTGAGCAAGCCGTAGTAAACGAACGCCTCGCCCACCGCGAAGGTCGCGACGTCTTCGGCCTCGGCGAGCTTCTTGGGGGCGGCGTCGCCTTTCTTGAACCGGTACACGCCGTTCAGCGCCGAGGCGCCGATGGTGCGCGCAAAGTACAGAGTGTCGCCGATTGCAGTCAGGTTCGCGACGATCGTGTAGTTCCCAAAGTCTTTGATCTGAGCGTCAGCCGCCCCGGCAACCTTGGGTA